>CAYSZN010000156.1:0-7529 GCA_964435425.1 uncultured Akkermansia sp.
CGCCGCGGCGTCACCTTCGCCCAGAGCGGCGGATCGTCCGAGACCTGCTCGACGAGGTGCGCCTCGTTCCAGAGCTTCGTCACCTCGCGGCGCAGGTTGAGGCTCTTGCGCAGGGCGGGCGTGATCTTGCGCGCCTCCTTCTGGAGGTATTGTCCGAGGCTGCCGCCGAGGAAGTCGCCGATGTCGATGCGGCCCAGTTGGCCGAGCTGGAGGGCCGCCTTGTCGAGCTTCAGCTCGGGGGTGAAGTTCGGATTCACGCTCCAGTCGGCCATCACCTCCGGCGCGAGCGTTCCCCCGGCCGCGCCCGCGAGGTCGGCGCTGCCGTCGAGCGGGATCTCGACGATGGCGGCGTCGAGATTCCCCTTCAGTTTCGCCTTGCCCTCGAAGGGCACGGAGAGGGCGAGGCCGCTCCCCGTGTTGCGGAAGCGGATCTCGCCGCGGACGACGTCCCAGGCGTAGGCGCCGTTCCGGATGCGCTTGTGGAAGTTCTTCGCCTCGCTGCCGGTGAAGTTCTGCGGCACCTCCGCGTTGGCGATCTCGTCGAGCAGGCTCGTCGGCACGGCGATGCCGAGTCCGAGGAGCGAGGTCTCGGGACGCGGCGCATCGTATTCCCCGATCGGATTCCCGCTCGGCGGGGCCACCGTGATGAACCGGGGACCGAGGATGCGCGCGCCCAGAAGCAGGCCGAGAAGTCCGAGCACGGCGAGAAGGGCGAGGACGATGAGGAGCTTCTTCATGGTGGGCAACTTGCCACGATGCGGGCGGGGGAGGGAATGGTCAATGGAGATCCGTGTCGTCGTGATGCCGCCGGGTTTCACGGAACGGTGGGGGCGCTCCAGCCCGCCTCGCGGAGGATCGAGCGGGCGAGGATCGCGTCGCGGTGCGTCGGACTCGCTAGGAAGCGGGCTCTGTCCGCCGACAGCCCGGAAAAGACTTGCAGGGTGGCTGCGGCTTTTTCTGTTTGGCCCGCCTTCTTGTGAGCCAGCGCGGCGATCGCCCGGTGCAGCAGCCAGGCCCCGGGATCGGAAGTCTCCATGGCTGGATCGAGAAGGTCGGACGCCTCCTGCGGACGGCCATCGCGGATCCGGGCGAGGGCGGCGGCGGGGATGCTGGAGATGTCTTTTCGGTTGGCCAGGGATTTTTCCGCCATGGCGATCGCCCCGGCCTCGTCATCGTCTCCGAGCGGCAGGGCGAGCGCTGCCAGCGCGGCGTGGGCGAGGCTGTAGGGCGAGGTGCCGTGGACGCGGGCCATTTCGAGAAGCCGCCGTCGGCCTTTCCGGTAGTCCTCGGTCCGGTTCGCCTCCGCCAGATGGCCGAGCCAGATCCGCCACTGGCGCGCATCGTTGGAGAAGTAGCCGGCGCTTCTGATGCGACCCGGCGCGTCCATCGCCGGGATTTGTCCGATCCAAAATGCCGCCTTCTCCGCGAGCGAGGAGTCAGGGCCTTTCAAATGCTGGTAGTGGACGAAATTCAGGGCCGTCTCGATGTGATTCTCGCGCAGCCTGCCGTCTTCGCCGGGCCAGGCCCTCGCAGCGGCCTCGTTCCAGCTCTCCATCAGGACCGTCCACGCGTCCTCGTGCTCTCCAGCATGGAACAGGCCGACGGCCAGGATCCGGGAGAAGTAGATGCGCCGCCATCCGAAATCGTGGATTTCGGCGAGCTCCTGTGCGGCGCGGGCCTCCCGGACGGCATCGGCGTGCCTCGACGCCGCGATGAAGAAGTCGGCGAGACGGGCATGGGCTTCGGCGCGCTCGGAGGGATTTTCGGTTGCGGCGATGGCCTCGGCGACGGAGGCGAGCTCCTGCTCGATCTCCAGTGCCCGTTCCTGCTTGAAGAGCAGATGGAGCAGCAGGATCCTCGAGCCGGCCACTGTCTGGGAACGGCCGTCCGTCGGATGGCCGAGTTGGGCGAGACGTTCGCGCAGCGCCACGAGGGCCCGCGCCGCCTGGGTCGCTTCGGTGACGAAGCCGTTGTCGCGGAGGCGGTTCACGAGGGTGGTCAGCCGTTCGTTGGCGTATTTCCGGATGCGGACCGGATCTTGGCTGTTCTCCGCGAGGGCGTCCGCCTGCGAAAGGATTCCCGGCATCGCTCCGAGGCCCGCCTTCCGATCGCCCACGGCGACGTTCAGCTCGGCCAGCTTCGTCAGGGCCGACAGCCAATGCCAGAGCCGGCCCGCATCGCCGGGAGTCTCGTCCTTTGCCCGGGCGAAACCCTCGACGGAGGCGCGACAGGAGTCGACCGCCAAGTTCCAGTCGCCGAGGGCTTCCGCGATGCCAAGCTTGATGAAGTGGGCGTTGCCCAGCATGTGGAAGTCCTGGGGGACTGGGGGCGGGGATTGCGACTCGCAGAGCCTTTGGGAAAAGGCGATCAGCTCGTCGGCCTTGGCGAGCGCCTCGCGGGGCCGCCCGGACACCCGCAGAAATTCGGTGTAGCCCGCCAGCGTGTCTCTCCGCAGCAGTTCGCCGGAGCGATGGGACAGAGGAATGGCGAGGGCACGCTCGAAGGACTCGACCGCCTCTTCCGGCTCGCCCCGGTAGCGGGCCAGCACGCCCTGGGCGAAGCGCCGGCGGACGAGTGTCTCGAGGAAGGCGGGATTGTCAGGGTTCTCTGCCAAGGCCGCGTCGAGCAGCGGGTCCGCCATTTTCAGCGCCGCGTCCAGTTCCTCGGCAGTGGGCCTCTGCTTCTCCGCAGGCAGGAGGTAGAGGGAGCCGGCTTTCGGCAACAGGTCCAGGACGATACCGTGTGCCCGGTCGTGCATCGCCGACGGATCGCTGGAGCCGCCTGCCAGCTTCAGTAGCTCCGTTTCGCGGGCCTGGTCCTTCTCCCGGCGGACGAGGGCGGCGGGAATCCTTTCCCGGGCGGCGGCAAGGATTCCGAGAGCCGTCTCGACATGGTTCGCGGAGCCCTCCTCGGCCAATGGTTCCAGGATCGCTCGGGCGCGTTCGATCCAGCGGTTTCCCGCCTGTGGGTCCCGGTCCACGAGGCGCGAGAGAGTTTCGGCGGGTTCTTTTAGGGAGATGTCCACCAGAACCGGGGAACCTCCGTTTTGGGCGATGGCCGCACGGTGGTCCTCGAGGCCGGACAAGACCGATTCGGCGGCGGCGACGAGGTCCGGCTCCGCCAGGCGGGCGAGGCCGTCGCCCAGCCGGAAGCGCGTGACGGAGCGCTCGGCGACGACCAGCGGCCGGCCGGGATTCCTGGTCACCGCCTCGTCGCGGCAGCGGAGCTCCTCGCGGCGATGGTCGAGCGAGATCCCCAGATCGCCCTTTCCCGCCGCGATCTCCGCGAACTGACGGTGGCTGTGGGCGAGGTCACGCCACCATTCTCCCCGGCCGGGCTCCAGGGCAACGAGCTGCTTCCGCCCCTCCAGTGCCTCCAGCATCAGCGCCTCGCCGCGGCGCACGCCTTCGTCGTCCTTCCGGCGCAGCGCGTTGGACCGCACCAGTCCGCCGGTCCGGTAGACCGAGCTGAGATGCTGCTCGCGCAGCAAGGCCGAGCTCCCGCCGAGTGCGAGGGCTTTCGCGAAAGCGGTCATCGCGGCCTCGTGCTCGCGCTCGGCGGCGTCCCGCTTGCCGAGCTTTTCGGAAACCTTTCCCTGGCCCGCCAGCATGTAGCCTTCGCATTCGAAGACCCGCGGATCGTCGTCGGAGAGTTCGCGCATCTGCCGCGTGACCGCCTGCGCCACCTCCAGCCGGGCCTGCCCGTCGAGGGGGCGGTTCAGTTCCCGGACCAGCGCCTGCGCAGCCGCGTTGTGGGCGAGCACTTGGTGATGCATCGCCCAGAGACTGCCGGGATGCCGGTCCAGCCATTGCCGGCAGTGGCCGTCGATTGCCTCGGCCATCGCGACGAGCGAGGTGTGGTCGCCGCGCTCCGCATGGAGCTGGCACAGGCCGAGCATGGCTTGGACGGCCTCCTTGTGGATCGTCTCGTTCCCCGGATTCCGGTCGAGGAGCGTGTCGAGCAGCTCCAGGCACTCCCGTGTGTGCCTCTCGTGCTCCTCGTGCCGGCCGAGGGCGATGGCGATCATCGCCTTGTTCAAGGACAAGGCTGCCAGATGCCGCAGGGTTCCGTCGTCCCTCTGCAGTTCGTCGGGCAGTCCCCGGTAGTAGGCATCGGCGGCGGCGACCATGTCCTCCATCAGCTCCACCTTGCCGAAGGCGTGCAGTTTCGACCGCATGCCGTAGATGCCTTCGTTGACCAGTTCCTCGGCGGCGTCCCGCGCCTTCTCCGCCGAATGGAGGCGGGACTCGGCAATATGCTCCGCCCGCATCGCGCGCGCCGCCTGTCCGATGGCGAGTCCCAGGCCGGCCACCAGGCTCGCGAGAACGAGCCCTCCCGCCACCAGTGGGCCGCGGTGCCGCCGGGCCATCTTGCCGAGACGGTAGGCGGCACCGGGCGGACCGGCGCTCACGGGATCGCCATGCAGATAGTTCTCCAGATCCTGCGCCAAGGCCGCCGCGCTTTCATATCTTCGCTCCCGGTCCTTCTCCAAGGCCTTCCGCACGATCCACTCCAGATCGCCCTTCAATTGCGAATGGAGGCGCTTGGAGTCGGTCCGCCGCCGCATTGCCACCGTCTCGCGCGAGGCCACGTCGAGCGAATGCAGGCTGCGGTGCAGGCTGGAGGGCTCCTTTTCGCGGACGGTCCGCAGCACCTCGTCGAAGGGAGCGTTGGCCAAGGTCTCGCGGGACAGCGGAGAGGTTCCGGCGAGCAGCTCGTGCAATACCGCCCCGAGCGAGTAGATGTCGCTGCGGCTGTCCACATCCAGCCCCGCGAATCCCGCCTGTTCGGGGCTCATGTAGAGCGGGGTTCCGACCAGCAGGACGCCCTGAGTCCACAACAGGCTCAGGCCTGGAGCATCCATCGTTGCTGTTTGAAGCGCCTTGGCGATGCCGAAGTCGATGATCTTCGGGACCGCATGCCCATCGACCCTTTCGACGAGCAGGTTGGAAGGCTTCAAGTCGCGATGGAGAACTCCCTTCTGATGAGCATGCTGCACGGCACGGCATATTGGCAGGAACAGCTTCACGCGTCCGCGGAGACCGAGACGCTCCGCATCGCAGTAGTCGGTGATCGGCATGCCCGCAACCCGTTCCATCGAGAACCAGGGGCGACCGGAAGCCGTCTGCCCCGCGTCGAGGACGGCCGCAATGTTGGGATGGTCCATCAGGGCAAGGGCCTGTCGTTCCCGTTCGAAGCGCGCGAGGATGTCGCGGCTGTGCATTCCGGGTTTGATCACCTTGAGGGCGACCGTGCGCCGGATCGGTTCGCATTGCTCCGCCAGCCATACGATCCCGAAGCCGCCTTCGCCGAGCGTTTCGAGGAGTAGGAAAGGACCGAAGCGGTCGCCCGCCTTGTCTCCCTCGTGCACCGAGACGGGGAGGCATCCTTCCGCAGCGAGGCCGAAGAGGTTCCTCGCCTCCCCGTCGGAGAGGGCTGGCGCAGATTCGGTGCCCGGGGGGACGCCTGTGCCTTCCTCCCTCGGGGAGATGTCGTCCCAGCCTGGTGGAAGACGTGGATCGTCGGAATGTGCCATGCCTTCCCATAAGGCGGAACGCCCTCCTTCGTCAAGGCGCTGCGAGGGTGGGGAGGGATGAAGGCGCGTGTGGACGCGACCGATGCATTGTCGGAATGTTGGCACGTTTCGCTACCACGGCGAAGGAGAGCGGAAGATGCCGGTCTCACGCAGGAAGGCCGCGGCCCGGCGACGATCGTGGACGCCGCGATGGCCCCCTCACTTGAAGACCGCATCCAGCCCCATCGCGCTCTTCCTGGCGATCTTCGGCACGATCTTGGGCCTGGAGCGCTTCAGGGCGAAGTAGGCGAAGGAGAGCAGGCGCAGGCCGATGATCTTGTCGATGAAGCGGTAGTCGGGAGTCCGGCGCACGAGGTACTTGAAGCAAAGGCCGATGGAGCGGCTCCCGAGCTTGAAGGGCTTGAAGTCGTACTTCACCGAATAGCGGAAGCGGCTGCCGCGCGGGTAGCGGCGCTTGTACTGCTTCTTGGCCTTCTCCAGCCGGGGGCGGATCCCGTCGTCGTCGGGGCGGAAGAAATACTCCCTCGCTAGGGCGATCAGGCCGAAGGTATACTCCATGTATTCGATATCCTCCTCGGGCAGGCCGCATTGCAGGGCGAGGGTGCGCATGCGCCGGATCTTGGCCATGGCGGCGTGGCCGGCGCGGACCGCGGCCTCGCCGTCCTCGACGAGGTGGGCGAGCATCCGCTGGATCGAATGGGCCACGAAGAGGTGGTGCCAGTAGACGCCGAGGAGGGGTGGGATGCGGACGCGCCGGAAGTAGAAGCGCTGGCGGGCGAAGTCGGGCAGGTAGAGGAGCTGGCGCACGGCGTCCTCCGAGAGGCGGAGCAGCTCGAGGAGGGCGGGCTTGTCCTCGACGCCGGGCAGGTGCGAGACGGCCTCCTCGACGAGCTCGCCGTGCTTGAAGAGGCGCAGGGTGACGAAGGTGTTGATCTCCGTCCAGACTGCCGCGGGGTCGAGGAAGGCGAGGCGGCGGAAGGGCGTCCAGCCGCCCGTCTGGCACCAGACGGAGATGCCGATGACGTTCGGCGCGTCGCGCAGCTCGATGGCGAGCTGCTCGTAGTCGCCTCCGACGAAGCTGGGGTATTCGCCGCAGCCCTCGTACTCGCGACGCGTCTGCAGCTCGACGATCTTGGGTAGGTCGGTGACGAAGAAGTTCCGGTTCAGGGAGAGGTAGCGGAAGAAATCCGACTCGCCGTACTTCATCGACAGGACGAGGGCTGGACTCGCGATGCCGGCGAGGGTCTTTTCAAGGGTCGCGTGCCGCCAGATCAGGTCGCCGACCTCGTGCGCGCCCACCGTCCAGGTGCGGAAGATGCAGCGGCGGCGGTGCCGCTCGAAGACGGGGAGGATGGCCTTGAGGCAGCGGTTCACCATCGCCGGGCTCTTGAGGACGAGGCGGCTGCGGAAGTCCTCCTTCACATCGAGCCCGTCGCTCTCGCCGATGCGCAGGACCACTCCCGCGACTTCGGGAAAGTCATCGAAGAAGCGGTCGAGGAGCGAGACGAGGAATTCGTTCCGCTTCCGCTCGCTCCGCCCGAGCTGCTTCTCGAGTGCGGGCGTCAGGGTGAGGATGTCCATCGTCAGGTAGACGTGGAGTCCCTCGACTTGGACGAGGCGGAAAAGTTCGCGGAACTCCGTGCGATGGAGCTCGATCCGTCCGGCGACGGAGTCTTCGTAGAATTCGTGCCTCGCGAGGTGGGGCACGTCGTCGAGGGTGACGCCGTTGTAGCCGATCGCGGCGACGCTGCGGCAGAAGGCGGTCATGTCCTCGCGGATGGTTCCGAAGGCATCGCGGAGTTCGTCCGGGTCCATCTCCTGGAAGCGTATCCAGGGCAGCTTCGACCAGTTGATGCGGAAGCGCTCGTAGCCACGGAAGAAGGGTCCGATGGCGTCGATGAGGTAGAGCGGAGAATCTAGGGAAGGCAGGTCCACGGCGGGAACCATCCGGCGGCGGACGGAGTCCCGCAATCGTTTCGTGGCGGTCGGGTGC
>CAYSZN010000157.1:0-7501 GCA_964435425.1 uncultured Akkermansia sp.
CCGATTTCTACGAATGCGTCACCAGCGCGATGCAGACCTCGCCGGGTGGGCACGATTTCCTCGTCGGGCTGGAACGGGACGCCGAGGGTCGCTGGTATTTCACCTCGGGCAATCAGGGATTGTGCCGCGTGAACCGCGACGATTCTCTCGAAGTCCTCGCCACCGGATTTCGCAACCCGAACGGACTTGGCTTCTCTCCCGACGGGCGCTTTCTCGTCACCAGCGTGCAGGAGGGCGACTGGACTCCGACATCGAGCCTCTGCCAAATCGAGCTCGGAGTGAACGAGGGCGCCCACTTCGGCGCGGGCGGCCCGAAGGAGGGCGATTCCCACGAGCCGGTCCTGCTCTACCTCCCGCGGGGCGAGGACAACTCCGCCAGCAGCCAGGCCTTCGTCTCGGGCGAGGCGTGGCAGGCGCTCGCGGGCGACGGCAATCTCGTCCACCTCTCCTCCGGCGGCGGCAGCGCCTGGCTCGTGATGTGCGAGAAGGTGAAGGACCGCTGGCAGGCCGCCGCGCTGCGGATCACCGGCAATTTCGACTCCGGTCCGCAATGCGCCCGCTTCCATCCCCGCGACGGACAGCTCTACGTGACCGGCCTGCAAGGCTGGGGCACCTACACGCCTCTCGATGGCTGCTTCCAGCGCGTCCGCTTCGTCGGTGGAGCGCCCGTGCCCACCGGGTTCGAGACGCGGGAGAACGGAGTGATCGTCCGTTTCGACGAGGCCCTTCCCGAATCGGCGGCCGAGGCTGCGAAAACCTTCGCGCAGACGTGGACCTACAAATACAGCGCCGCCTACGGCTCGCCCGAATACTCGCTGCGCTATCCCGACACCCCCGGCCACGATCCCCTCGAGGTCCGCAGCGTGCGGCGGCTCGATGGGGGCAAGGCGCTCTTCGTCGAGATCCCGCAGATCGTCCCGGCGGGACAGGTCCACTTGCGTCTAGGGACGGGGCAGGACCTTTTCCTAACCGTGCACGGGCTTGGTGAGCCCTACACGGACTTCCCTGGCTACACGAAGATTCCGAAAACCCTCCATGCCGCCCAGGTCGGCGTGGTCGCCCCGGCGGCTTCGAGAGCGAACCCGTGGGCCGGTGGAAAGGCGGGACGCGAGATCGTCGTCGATGCGGATGTCGGATTGCAGTTCGTGCAGAAGGAGATCCGGGTGAAGGCGGGCGAGCGGGTCAGCATCGTTTTCAGGAATCCCGACCTCGTTCCGCACAACTGGCTCCTCGCCAAGCCCGGCAGCCTCCAGAGACTCGGCGAGCTCTGCAATCGGATGATCGCCGATCCCGAGGGACTGGCCCGCCACTATGTGCCGGAGTCGGACGAGGTGCTCGTCTGGACCGACATGGTCAATCCGAAGGGCGAGTTCGCGATCCACTTCGACGCACCGGCGGAGACGGGCGACTACCCCTATCTCTGCACCTTCCCCGGCCACTGGATGGTGATGAACGGGACGATGAAGGTGGAGTGAGGGAGGGAGGTCTCAGGTTCAAAGTTCCTTTCGACAACCCGGTCGAGGTCATTGGCCTTGGTTGCAGGCTGCACCCGCGATGGACGCACCAATGCCGGGAGCGGGCCGGGCGCAGCGAGGCCCCCCGGCTATCCATGATCGTTTTCTCCAGAGATCGGCCTCCTCACTCCGCCTTCGCCGCAGCGATGGCGTCCTGGGCCTGGGTCGTGGGATTGGCCTTGAGATCGCGCCAGACGACCTTGCCATCCTTGATGAGGAAGCTCTGGCGCGAGGCGAAGCCCCGGTCGTTCGCGGGCACGCCGAAGGCGGCGATGACCTCGCCCTTCTTGTCGGCCAGCAGGGTGAAGGGCAGCTCGTATTTCTCGGCGAAGGCGAGCTGGTCCTCGGCGGTGTCGGCGGAGACGCCGAAGACCTTGATCCCGGCCTTGGTCACCTCCTCGAAGGCGTCGCGGAGATTGCAGGCCTGCTTTGTGCAGCCGGGGGTGTCGGCCTTGGGATAGAAGTAGACGAGGCTGATCCCGCTGGTGAGCTCCTTTCCGAGATCCACGGGATTGCCCTTCTGGTCCACGGTCTGGACCTTGGGCGCGTCGGCTCCGACATCGAGAGGCTCAGCAAGGAGGGGAGAGGCCAGCAGCGACGCCGCGACAGCAAGGGACAGGGAGGGAATCGTTCTCATTCCTCCAACTGAATCGGAAAAATCTCTCGAAGTAAAGCCAGAAAGAACAGCGCGATCTGGCCATTTTGGCCGCACCGCAAAGCGTGGGGCGGAATTCTTTCCGCCCTTCGCGTGGCTTGGGGAAGGCGGAAAGGGATTCCGCCCCACATTTCAGGAACATCCAAGAAACATCCCTCCATCCAAAACCAGCCAGAACCGCAGCACAACTCCCGTTGACTTTCTTCCGGGAGGACCTATCATTCCAGCCCTCCATGCCGCTTCCGGGGTCCGGGATTGCCCAATCCCCACCCCGTTCCCGTGGCCTGCGGATCGCGCAAACGGCCGTGGCGAGGATTTTCCCGGCACTCAATCGACCTATCGGAACAGATGAAACGGACTTATCAACCTTCCAAGCGCACCCGCAAGAGCCAGCACGGGTTCCGTGCCCGCATGGCCACGAAAGCCGGGCGCGACATCATCCGCCGCCGCCGCCGCAAGGGGCGCAAGCGCCTCATCCCCAAGGGAGCGGAGATCCACTTCAAGCGCCACACGGTCCAGCACGGCCAGTGACCGTCGCCTAGCGGACCCGCCTTCGTCGGAGGGCGGTCCAGACCGGGAGCATGAAACTCCCCCGTTCCAGGAGAATCACCCGACGGGTCGATTTCCAACGGGTGCGCACGGCGGGACAGTCGGTCCAAGGGCGCTTCCTCACGCTCGGCTTTCTCGCGGACGACACGCTCGCCGAACCCTTCCGTCTCGGCATCATCACGACGAAGCGCCTCGGCGGGGCCGTCGTCCGCAACCGGGTCCGCCGCCTCGTCCGCGGCGTCTTCCACCGTACCGGAGACCGGATCGCCCGCCCACACTGGCTCGTCCTCGTGGCCCGCGGTGCCGCGGCGAACGCGACCTCCGCGCAGTTGGAGAAGGAGTGGATCTGGATGATGCACCGGGCCTCTCTCCTCGGTCGGCAGACCACGGCGGAATGAAGCTCATCCTCGTCCTCCTCGTCCGCTTCTACCAGGTGGCCATCTCCCCGCCGCTCCATTTCATCTGCGGCCCCTTCGCGGGCTGCCGCTTCTTCCCGAGCTGCTCGCAGTACTTCATCGACGCCGTCACCGTGAACGGTCCGCTCCGCGGCTCCTGGCAGGGGATCCGCCGCATCCTGCGCTGCAATCCCTGGGGCGGACAGGGCTACGATCCCCCGCCGGGCTGGGAAGAATATGTGGCGAAACACCCGGAGGCGGCTTATAGAGGCCGCCGCCCGTGCGACCTCCCCAGCCACGCCGACCACGGAACGCCTCACCCACCGAACGAATAGAAAGACCCATTTGCCGTGAAAAACATGGACCGCACCTCCTGGATCGGGGTTCTCGTCTGCCTCTCCCTCCTCGTCGCCTGGGTATGGTGGAGCACGAAGGAAACCGCCAAGCTCGCCGCGCAGCGCGCCGCCGAGGCCGCCAAGACGCCCCTCGCCGCAGAGACTCCGGCCGCGTCGGAAACCGGCGGCACGGCGGGCTCCACCCCCGCCCTTGAAACCGCCGCCACCGCCGCTCCCGGAGCGCCGAAGGCGGAAACGACGGTTTTGGAGAACGACTTCGTCCGCCTCCACCTCACCAACACGGGCGCCGGGATCGCCCGGGCGGAGATGAGGAAGCATCCCCGCCATCTCGGTGGCACCGAGTCGGTCGCCATCAACGAGAACGCCTCCCATCCCGTCGCTTCGCTCTCCCCCGGACCGAAGCAGCATGACCTCTCGACCTGGGCCGTGGCCTCGAAGAGCGCGGAGGAGGTCGTCTACGAAACGACGGCGGCGGACGGCCTGAAATGGCGCAAGACGATCCGTCTCCCCGGCGAGGGAGCCGATCCCTACGAAGTCTCCGTCAAGCTCGAGGCGACGAACACGGGCCAGACGCCCGTCGACCTCGGCAGCCGCTACCTCTACGCCGGCAGCGCCGCTCCCCTCCACCTCAACGAGTGGTCCATGCAGATCGGGAGCTACTGGATGGACAAGGACGGCGACTTCGAATACAAGACCGTCGACCACTTCGGCGGACGCAAGATCATGGGCATCTTCGGCGGCAGCGAGAAGCCGCACGACCTCTTCGCCCTCGGCGAACTGCACTGGGCCGGGGTCAACGACCAGTACTTCACGACCATCGTGAAGCCGAAGACGGCCTATGCCGGAGAAGTCTGGATCGGACGCTTTCCCATCGTCGTCGAGGGCAACGAGGCCGAATCCCGGAAGAAGCGCATGTTCGCCTCGGAGGCCGCCCTGAGCCTGCCGAAGGAGACCGTCGCCCCCGGCGCGACGGTGGAGGCGGAATACGGCATCTACCTCGGACCGAAGGAGTTCGCCCGGCTCAAGGGCCTCGGCGACCGGCGTCAGCGCGTCATGCACTACGACGAGATCCCCATCTTCGGCTGGCTCTTCGGCTGGGCGATCAAGCCCATCGCGTCGGCCTTCATGACCGGGCTCGTCCTCCTGAAGGGCTGGGTTGGCGGCTACGGCCTCGCCATCATCCTCCTCACCGTCGCCATCCGCCTCCTCATCTGGCCGGTCTACGCGAAGTCGGCGCGCACGATGAAACGCATGTCCAAGCTGACTCCGCTGATGAAGGAGATCCGGGAGAAGCATGCGGACAATCCCGAGAAGATGAACCGCGAGACGATGCAGCTCTACCAGACCTACGGAGTCAATCCGCTGGGCGGCTGCCTGCCCATGTTCATCCAGCTCCCCGTCTTCCTCGCCTTCTACCGCATGCTATGGAGCGCCGTAGAGCTCCGGCACGAGTCCTTCCTCTGGGTGAAGGACCTCGCCATGCCCGACACGCTCCTCACGATCCCCGGCATCAACATCGACCTCAATCCCCTGCCCATCCTCATGGGCGTGACGAGTTTCATCCAGATCGCGATCACCCCGAAGACCGGGGACAAGACCCAGCAGATGGTCTTCATGCTGATGCCCTTCATCTTCCTCGTCATCTGCTACAACTTCGCCGCTGCGCTGTCGCTCTACTGGACCACGTCGAACATCTTCTCCATCCTCCAGACCTGGGTGATGAACAAGCTGCCCGAACCCGAGCTGGTGAAGCGCCAAGGCGCTCCCAAGAAGGGCTTCATGCAGCGCCTTGCCGCCCAGGCCGAGGCCGCGCAGAAGGCCAAGGCGGAGGGAGGATCGCTCCCCTCCGGCCCCGGCAGCCGCACGAAGATGCCCGGCGAAAAGGGCGACCGCCACACCAAAGGCAAAAAGAAGCGCCGCTGAGGCGTGCTTTTCGGTTCCGTTTTCGGCGACGATCCGGTATTCTTCCGGTCCGAAGGACAAGCCCACTTTTCCCATGGACCCACTCGAAACTGCCCAGGAGACGCTCGACGCCATGCTCGGCTACCTCGGTTTCGCGGCCACGGTCTCGGCGGATCCCGCGAGCATGACCCTCCACGTCGCCTCGCACGATGGAACGCTCCTCATCGGCCAGCGGGGCGAGCGGCTCGAGGAGATCACCCACCTCGTCAACCGCCTCCTCCTCGACCGCATCCCCGAGGCTCCGCGCATCCATGTCGACATCGACAACTACCTCGCCTCCCGCGACTACCGCATGATCGAGGAGGCCGAGGAGATCGCCGCCCGCGTCGTCGCCACCGGCCGGACGATCAAGCTCGAGCCGATGAACTCCTACCAGCGCCGCCTCATCCACCACCATTTCAAGGACCACCCCGCCGTCCGCACCTGGAGCCCCGAGGACAGCGCCCGCCTCAAGCGGATCTCGATCTCGCCCCGCCATCCCGGGGAAAAGGGACCGAATCCCTGATTTTCATGGCATTCCAACAAGAATTTTCTTGAATTTCACAGATTCTGATGTAAGCGCACCCTCCGGCCTTTCGGGATCGTCCCGAAGCCCATCCGCCTTTTCCCCGAACCGAAGCCATGTCCGAAGACGCCTCGAATATCGTCGCCTTTCCCGGAGGCGACAGCGCTTCGCCAATCCCGTCCTCGGGAAAACGCTCCATCCCTATGAGAAGTGACCTCGTCGTTGCGGCATCCAAAGTGATCCCCGAACCCCCCGTGCTCATCAACCTGGTCTCCGCCAGGGTCAAGCAACTGAACAACGGACGTTCCCCCCTCGTGAGGGTCGATCACCGCATGGGAGCCGCCGACATCGCCCTGACCGAGATCATCGAGGGCAAGATCGGCCTCGAGCCGAAGGAGAAGGAAGCCTGACGGGCGCTTCGCGCCGCCTGCATCCCCGTAGCGGAACGTGCCAACGTTCCGGCAGAGCTACCCCGGGTCGGAAGATTCGCATCTTCCGCTACCTTCCGCCGACGTAGCGGAACGTGCCGCCGTTCCGTCCACCGGTCTGGCCCCTCAGCGAGGGTCCGCGGAACTCAGCGGTTCAAAAACCTCTTTTCAGCGGTTCCCTTTCCCGATTCCGGGCTAGATTGGGGCCGTCCATGTCCGCCTTCCGCCTCAGCTCCGAGTTCCAGCCCCAGGGGGATCAGGAACAGGCCATCGCCAAGCTGACGAAGTCCCTCTTCGCGGGGAACGAGCACCAGACCCTGCTCGGTGTGACCGGGTCGGGCAAGACCTTCACCGTGGCCAACCTCATCGCCACGCTGGGGAGACCGACCCTGGTGATGTCGCACAACAAGACTCTCGCGGCCCAGCTCTACAGCGAGCTGAAGAGCTTCTTCCCCGACAACGCCGTCGAATACTTCGTCTCCTACTTCGACTACTACCAGCCCGAGGCCTACATCCCCCGCACCGATACCTACATCGAGAAGGACTCCTCGATCAACGACGAGATCGAGCGGCTCCGCCTCTCCGCGATGAGCTCGCTGCTGATGCGGCGCGATGTCGTCGTCGTCGCCAGCGTCTCCTGCATCTACGGCCTCGGCTCGCCCGACGACTACCGCGACATGATGGTCCCGGTGCGCACCGGCGAGACGCTCGACCGCGACGAGTTCCTCCGCAAGCTGGTCGCGATCCTCTACGAGCGGAACGACATCGAGTTTCTCCGCGGCCGCTTCCGGGTGCGCGGCGACGTCGTCGAGGTCTATCCCGCCTACCTCGACGAGCAGGCCGTGCGCGTCGAGTTCTTCGGGGACGAGATCGACCGCGTCACCCTCTTCGATCCGCTCACCGGCAAGGCGCGCGAGCCGCTCGGCGAGTTCACCTTCTACCCCGCGAAGCAGTTCGTCACCCCGAAGGAGAAGATGAACGCCGCCATCCGGGAGATCCGCAAGGAGCTGGCCGAGCGCGTCGAGCACTTCGAGAAGGAGCAGAAGTACCTCGAAGCCCAGCGCATCAAGCAGCGCACCGAGTACGACATCGAGATGATGCAGGAGATGGGCTTCTGCCAGGGCATCGAGAACTACT
>CAYSZN010000158.1:0-7492 GCA_964435425.1 uncultured Akkermansia sp.
ACCCTTTCAACCCGAGCCATCTGGAACAGGCTGGCGGATCGGCGCTTTTCCGCCAACGGGGCTTGACTGGCCGAAGGTTTCCGTCTGAAATACGGGGATGGAGCCGCACTTGGCCCTTTCCCCCATCCGACTATGAAATCCAGATTCACTTCGGCGATCTCGGTTCTATTCTTCCTCTGCCTGGGCACGACGGTGTCGGCCCAGCTGCCCACCCGGGGCGAACTGCTGCTCAAGCGCTACGACGAGGACCGGGCGAAGGGGCTGATGAAGCTGAACGAGAGCTACGTCGCCACGTTCCGGACAGAGCTCCAGACTTCGATGCAGGCCGGCCGGTTGGAGGAGGCGAACGCCCTGAAGGCGAAGATCGAGGCGCTGGAGGCGGAGAACGCGGACCTTTCGAAGGCGCTCGCGGTGGCCGAGAAGAAGGCGGCGAATCCCGAGAAGGAGCACCTGCTCGCCGGCAAGACCGTCCATTTTCCCCACGACCGGGACGAAAGCTTCACCGCCCGGCTCGTCTTTCTCGAGGAAGGCAAGGTGTACTTTATTGGACTCGGCAACCGCAAGTCGGAATGGGGCTACGAGCAGGGCGACAGTCCGCTCATTTTCCATACGTGGATGATAGGGCGGTCCAAGGAGAACGGCTTGCTGGTCACCATCACCGACCCGCAGGCGACGAAGGCCACGGTCCGCTATGGGCCATCGAAGACCGTGGAGGGCGTGATCCGGCGCAGCGACCGGGACGAGGCCAAGGCGCCCTGAGCCAGAGCGAGAGGGGCGGAGCGGGGAAGGGGAGCGTGCGATTTCGCGGGCGATTTGCTCATGAAAGGCGAGGCTCGTCCGTATAGCCATTGGATTTGCCATGCACCGCCGATATCTCCCAGCTCTCTTCGTGGCGACCTTCGCCTTCGCCGTCTCCTGCGACCGGAAGTCCGATCCTCGTGAGGAGGCCGCTGCCGCCTCCGATGCGGCTCTGGATCTCCAGCGCGAGATCGAGCGGGAGAGGCTGGCGCTGGAGCGTGCCCGTCTCGAATTCGACCGCGACCGGGCGATCGAGGAGGCGGCCCGCGCCCGCGAGGCGCTCGAGACGGCCAAGGGCGAACAGGCTCTGGCCGAGGCCCGCGCCCGCGCCGCCGAGGCGGAGCGCACCCTCGCCGAATCCAATGCCCGCGAGAGCGTCGCGAAGGCCGAACGCGAGGCGGCGGAAACGATCGCGAAGGCCGACGAAGCGGCCCGTGCCAAGGCGGCGGCGTCCTCCGCGAAAGGCGCGGCCCCGATCCAGGCTCTGCCGCTCCAGCATCAGGCTCCCGGCTACCGTCCGGGGCCGGACTACTCCCTCTTCTACGAGCAGCTCGCGCCGCATGGCTCCTGGTTCCAGACCATCGAATACGGCTACGTTTGGCAGCCCGAGGTGGCGAGGCGGGACCGCGGCTGGCGTCCCTACACGGTGGGGCGCTGGCTCGACACCGACCAGGGCTGGGCCTGGTGGAGCGAGGAGCCGTTCGGCTGGGCCGCCTACCACTACGGCCGCTGGACCGAGTTCGACCGGGTTGGCTGGATCTGGGTACCGGGTCCGGACTGGGCTCCCGCGTGGGTCTCTTGGCGCGTCAGCGACACCCACATCGGCTGGGCTCCACTGCCGCCCGTGACCGTCTACGAGACGACTTTCAACTACGGTGATCGGACCGACGCCGCCTGCGGGATTCCGCCCCACCACTACAATTTCGTCCCGACCCGCGCCTTTGCGGAGCCGGTCCGGACACACACCCTGCCGCCGACCCAAAGCGTCACTCTCGTACAGCAGACGGTCAACGTGACCCACATCCACGCGCGGGACACCACGGTCTTCGTCGAGGGCCCCAGGCCAGAGCCTCTCCGCCGCCAGTTCGGGGACCGGCTGCCGCGGCACACCATCGACCGTCGCGAGCGGTGGGATGCCGGCAGAGGG
Organism: uncultured Akkermansia sp.; assembly: GCA_964435425.1. Classification (GTDB taxonomy): domain Bacteria; phylum Verrucomicrobiota; class Verrucomicrobiia; order Verrucomicrobiales; family DEV007; genus Arctic95D-9. The sequence goes on from CAYSZN010000158.1 coordinate 1,946, forward strand.
GGCCACCCCGAGCCCCGGCTGGAGCGGGGGCGTCTGGAATACAGCGCACCGAGGGTGGCTCCGGCACCCGAAGCCCAGGCCCGTCCGTCCCTGCTCGCCGGCGTCCTCGAGCAATTGATGCCCGCCCATGCGTCGGCCCGCCCCGATGCGAATCTGCTGCAGAATTTCGCCCGCGAGAGGGCGAAGCTGAGTGCTCCGGCGGCTCCGCTCGCGCCGTCTGCTCCCCCGGCCGGAGCCAAGGCGAAGGAGCCGGTGCCGCAAAAGGCACCGTCCTCTCCGAAGCCAACCCAACCGGTCCCCGCCTCCCCGGCGAAGCCGAAGGCCGCGCCGTCCACGCCACCCGCCGACCGCAACAAGGCGAAGGCTCCCGCGCCGCCGAAGGCGAACCGGCCGGCAGGTGCCCAGGCAGCTCCGCAGAAGAACGCTCCGAAGCCAGCGCCGCCGGCTCCCGTGGCTCCGCCGCAGTCGGCGGCTCCGGCTCCACAACCGGTACCCCCGGCCGCTCTGGCTCCGTCCGTCGAAGCGACTCCGCCTCCTGCTCCAGTCCCCGAACCGCCTGCTCCGATGTCCAAGCTGGAACCAGCCCCCCAGCCGGAACCAGCCCCGGTTCCTGAACCTCCCGCTCCCAAGCCGGAGCCCGAACCGGAACCTGTGCCCCAGCCGGCTCCCGCTTCCGAAGCGATGGCGAAGCCGGATGCAGAGCCCGATTCCGACGAGGCCCCTGCCGATGGGGAGGCCGCAGACGAGGAGGACGGGGACACCGGGGAGGCGGATGCGGTTTCCTCGCCGGAGAAGGCAAGGAAGGGCGGGGCTCCCAAAGGAGAGGGAAAAGGAGGGAAGGGGGCTTCCCGAAAAGGATCCGCTTCGAATCAGGGGGCGACGAAAGCGAAGTCTTCCCCGCGTGAAGGGGGAGGCCGCGGAGGGCAGGGCGGCAATGGCAAGGCGCGTCCGAAGGAGTGAAGGAAATCCGAAGGGACTGGTTTTGGAGCGCGGCGGCATGACGCCGCTTTCCTTCGGGGCGACAAGTCACCCCTCCACAAAGCGCGGACATGTCCGCGCATTCCAAGGCGCTGCCGCACGGATCTGGCTCCTTTGGACTGGCTCGAAATGGCTCCGGGAATCCGCCGGGGGGAGAGAAGGCGGCAGGGTTGAAAAAGGAAATCCCCGGGGGTTTATTTTCGCCAGACATCCGCCTGTTCCTTGAGAACGAAGGGCGGAGAGCTTCCCTTTTCCGCAACGCATGATCCACCTCGTCCCGCCCTTGTCCCGCCTCGCAGGTCTTCTCCTGCTCGCGGCGGTTGCGCTGGGGGGATCCGCCAGTGTCGGCGACGCCGAAGAGCCTGCCGCCGACGGATCGGCGGAGAAGCGGCAGGAGCTGCACCTCTACATGAAGGGGAGGTTCGTCTACCAGAAGAACTGCCTCGAATGCCACGGCTCGACGGGGCGGGGCAACGGTCCGTGGGCGGAGGAGCTCGAGGTGAAGCCCCGCAACTTCAGGTCCGGACTCTACAAGTTCCGCACGACGGCCTACAGCACTTTGCCGGTCGACGACGACCTGCGCCGGACCATCCGCAGCGGAATCTCGGGCACGGCGATGCCCTTTTTCGAGAAGCTCCAGGACGAGGAGGTCGATGCCCTCGTCTTCTACGTGAAGAGCCTCTCGAGGGCTTGGAAGGATCCCGCCGTCGCACCCCGGCCGGTTTCCCAGCCCGAGACGCCCGCCTGGTTCTCCTCCGAGGAAGAGCGATCCCGTCGTGCGGAGCTGGGCAGGCAGCGCTTCGCCCTTCTCTGCGCGGGTTGCCACGGTGCCGCCGGGAAAGGGGATGGCGAGGCCGGAAAGGGGCTCGTCGACGGGTGGGGACATCCCATTGCCCCGGCGGTCCTCGCCGCGCCCCACCACAAGTCGGGCGACTCGCCGCGTGATCTCTACCGCTCTCTCTCGACCGGGCTCAACGGCACCCCCATGATCGGATACGAGGCAACTCTGAAGGAGGAGGAGATGTGGGAGCTCGTCGCCTGGCTGCTCGAGCTGAGCGCCAACGCCTCCGCTCCCTGATCTCTCGCAGGGGACGCGTTGGAGGCGAGAGAGGACAGGATAGCGTCCATGGACGCAGACCGGATCTTCTGCTAGAGGTGTTCCCCATGATGTTCACCCACCGTTTTCAGACGATCCTGCTCGCCTTCTCCCTTGTCCCGGTCTGCGCCCATGCCGATACTGGGAAGCCCAAGTTCTTCGCCGCGCCCGAGACCGCCCGCTCGGTGACGGAGAAGGTCGACATTCTCGAACTGGCCCGGAAGGGCGAAGTCGAATACCACATCAACTACAAGGCGGATCCCGAAGCCAACGATCCGCCGGAGAAGGTGTTCCTCCCCCAGGAGAACGGCGATCTTCTCATCACCGGCAAGGCGTGGGGCTACATGTCCACGAAGGAGGCCTTCAAGGACTACCATCTGATCCTGGAGTTCAAATGGACCGGTCCCACCTGGGGCAAGCGCGTGGACCGCGCCCGCGACAGCGGCCTGCTGATCCATAGCCATGGACCCCATGGAGGCCTGGGCGGCACGTTCTGCGCGAGCATCGAGGCCCAGATCATCGAGGGAGGCATGGGCGACATTCTCGTGCTGAGTCCCAAGATGCCGGACGGGACGGTCTACCAGTCCAGCGTGGAGGCCGAGTTCGAGCTCGACCGGGATGGCGAGAAGCGCTGGAAAAAGGGGGCTCCCCGCCAGGAGGTCCTGACCGGCCGCATCAACTGGGAGAAGCGCGATGAAGACTGGGAGGACAAGATCGGATTCCGCGGCAAGGACGATCCCGACAAGCCGGTCGGGGAGTGGAACACTCTGGAAGTGATCGCCAAGGGCGACACGCTGCAATACTTCTTCAACGGAGTGCTCGTCATCGAGGCCTTCAAGGTGAAGCCCAGCGCCGGCCCCATCGGCATTCAGACCGAGGCCGCGGAGCTGCTGGTGCGCCGCTACGAGCTTCTCCCGCTGAAGGATTGAGTGGATAGCGTCGGGACTCCGGGAGCGCGGACACTCTTGTCCGCACCTTGGGCCCGTCCGCTTGCTCCTCTCCCGCTTGCCTTCGCGTCGGGAAAAAAGGGGGGCTCTCAACTCTCGTCTTCCTTGCCCCGTGCGTCCTCTGGCGCGGGCGCAGGAGGAGGAAAGACCAGCGCAAACAAGGCTGCGGCGGCGAGTCCGCCGGCGATGCCGGCCGCGAGGAAGGTCAGGTCGGTGGCGGACGGGACGTTGCCTCCGTAGAGCTCGTGAGGCGAGGCGAGGATGCGGCAGGCTCCGGCGGCGGCTCCCACGAGGAGCCATATGGGCCAGCGGAAGCGGCGCACGCAGCGCAGCAGCACCGCGGCCACCGGCAGCGCTCCCAGCGTCACGGGCGCGGCTTGGAGCGAGCCCAGCAGCATGCCCATCACCACCATGCCCGGCAGGCTGGCCAGGGTCATCTCGTCATGGAAAGCCATCAGGGAGGTATGCACCACCATCCCGCCCACGGCTCCGGCGAGGACGGCGGCCGGGATGCCCAGCAGAAGGGCCAGCCCGTAGCGGATCGCCAGGGCCTTGGCGAAGGCGAGGCGGCTGGAGGGAGAGGGCGTCGTCATGGGGGCAGGAGAATAACGGCTAAGTCTGCTCTTGGTTGGTAGGGTCTAGACTTGTGGTAACGGATGGCTGAGATGTCGGGCGTGTGTAGCCAAAGACAATGATCGAACTCTCCGTCTCTGTGAATGTGGCTCGAGCCTCTTCTAAGGTTTGACGGATCGCATCGGAGTGGTCAACCGCACCGCATGAAACTAAGCGGCCCACATGCCTGCGTTCAAAGCGCTCAATCTCGACATATTCCACGAATTTGAGCTGCTCCGGGCCACACGAAGCCTCGACGTAATTCGGGGCTGGCTGCCACAGGCCAACTTGCCAGCGAGTCGGTTCATCGGCATCTATGAACTTGATGCGCTTGTGGCAAGGGAAAGCCTGAATCAGCGGAATGAGCCGTTTCCACTTGGTGTTGCTGGAAGCGCTGCATAGCCCTTGCCGCTCGGCGATCTTGATGGCCCGGTCTTGAATCATTGGCTTGGCGAGTGGCGCTGTGAAGTTGGCGAACAGGACGATGGTGCAGGGCCTCAGCAGACTTGAAGGTATCCTCCTCCGAGCCAGCGCTCAGTGGCCGGGGCACGTCAGCGCCTTGCCATTGTCGCGGGGACCGAGGGCGGCGAGGAAGGGGACGGAGGATTCGGCCCAGGTTTCGGGATCGGGGTAGTGCGGGGAGGATTCGCCAAAGCAGCGGCGCAGCATCTCCGTGTCGATGATGCCGGGATTGAAGGCGATGGCGGCGAGTCCGGCCGGCAGCTCCTGAGAGAGCGCCTGCGTCAGTCCTTCGATGGCCCATTTGCTCGCGCAGTAGGGGGCGACCTCGGGCGAGGTGGAGCGGCCCCAGCCGCTGGAGAAGTTCACCACGACGCCCCGTCCGCAGGCGATCATCGCGGGGAGAAGATGGCGGATCGTCCGGACGGTGCCGTTCACGTTGATGTCGAAGAGAGCGGTGGTCTCCGTTTCGGGCAGCTCCCAGAGCGGTGCGGGCGAATGGACGACGGCGGCGTTGTTGAGGAGCAGGTCGGGCGCGCCGCAGGTCTCCAGCAGCTCCTCGGAAAAGCGGGCCACGGAGGCGTCGTCGGAGACGTCGAGCGGGCGGATGAAATGCCCGTCGCCCAGTTCGGAGGCGAGCACATCGAGTGCCGTGGAGGGACGCGCGCCGCCGGCAACGCGATATCCGCGCTGGACGAAGCCCCGGGCCATGGCCGCGCCGAGGCCCCGGGAGATGCCGGTGATGAGGACGAGAGGGCGTTCGTTCATGGATCGAAGGCGATGGGGTGGCCATCTGTCTTCGTGGCCTTGGGCGAGTGGCTCATTTCATCAAGATGATGGGTGGGGTGGAAAGACTGCGGAGGGCGCGCCAACCTTGTAGCTGCGTCCACTGGCCTCGGTCGAGCGTCGCGGAGACGTCCGACCCGCGCCCAATGGACGCGGCTACAAGGTTCCGCCTTCGATCGATGCCCCTACCTGCATAGACCATCCTATTAGGCCTCGGCCCTGAAATCAAGAGCACCGGTTCGGCGCGGAGGTGTGAAGCAAGGTCCATGCGGCAAAACCCATCGCGCCGAGAAAAGCAGCGGGCCCGGAAAGGAACGACTGGTCGTTCTCTCCGGGCCCGGTGGAAGGATCGAGTTTCCCTGAACAATTCCGTTGGAAGGAGGACCTTCGGATCAAGCCTTCTTCTTGGCCGGAGCCTTCTTCGCGGGAGCGGCCTTCTTGGCCGGAGCTTTCTTCGCAGGAGCCGCCTTCTTTGCAGGGGCGGCTTTCTTCGCAGGAGCAGCCTTCTTGGCGGGAGCCTTCTTCGCAGGAGCCGCCTTCTTCGCGGGGGCGGCTTTCTTGGCGGGAGCCTTCTTGGCGGGAGCCTTCTTCGCCGGCGCAGCCTTCTTCGCAGGAGCGGCTTTCTTGGCGGGAGCCTTCTTCGCAGGAGCAGCCTTCTTCGCAGGAGCG
>CAYSZN010000159.1:0-7457 GCA_964435425.1 uncultured Akkermansia sp.
CGCGCAGCCGTTTCTTCGCGTCGGCCTTGGGATCCTTGAAGTAGGCGGCGAGGCCGTCGATCCAGAGCTGTTCGCGATCGGAAGCCTTGTCCTTCCGCGCCACGGCTTCGTCGATGAACTTTTTCCCGCGCGTGTCGTTCTTGAAGTTGGCCATCGCCATGCCCCAGTAGGCCATGGCGCAACCGGGATCGAGCGCGGCGGCCTGGCGGAAGCTCCGCTCGGCCTCGAAGAACCAGTAGCCGTGGAGCTGCCCCACGCCCTGGTCGAAGAACTGGCGAGCCTCCTCCGAGGCCGTCGTCACGGCGAGATGGACCTCGCCGGTGCCGGGGATGAGGACGGCGGCCTGGCGAGGGCCTTCGTTGAAGACTTCGCCGTGGTAGGAGTGGCCTGCGGGGCGCTCCGCCGGCTCCTCGGCGGCGAGGGAGAGAAGGATCGCGAGGAGTGCGAGGAAGGGAGCGGCTTTCATGGTTCGGGGTTCCTACTCCTACTCGTTACTCTTACCTCTTACTCCAGATCGTGGAAACCCGAACCTCCGGGAGTAAGAGCAAGGAGTAAAGAGGTAAGAGACCGATGCCGCTCAAAGCGGCTTGATAAACACATTCCGGAACTGCACCAAGCTCGAGGCGGGCGACCAGGTGCCATCCGGCTTCTTCCCGCCGTGGTGCTGGAGGGCGATGCGCCCCTTCTCCGGAACCTCGGGCAGGAGGGCGTTCTCGATGATGGTGTGGCCGTTCAGCACGACGGTGAGACGGTCGCCCTTCATCGTGATGACGAAAGTGTTCCAATGCCCCACGGGATGGTCGGCGTTGAGCTTCGGCGTGACGCCAGCGCGGATCTCCTGGGGCAGCGACTCGTTGTTGCGGATGCCGTAGACCTCGCCCGAACCGATCGGCCAGCACCAGATGTTGAGCTGATACTTCGACTGGCCGCGCAGGTAGATGCCGGAGTCGGCGTTACGGATGGGATGGGTGAGATTCTTCCCGTCGGAGCCTTTCACGGTGCTGCCATCGGGGAGCACGTAGGGCACGTCGTAGAAGCCGGTCGTCTCCTTGATACGCCAGTCGAGGCGCAGCTCGAAGTCGCCGAACTCCTCCTCGGTCCAGAGGTTCTTGTCGGCCTCGGCCTCGGACTGGGCATCGTAGTCGATGACTCCGTCGAGCACCTTCCAGTGCCCGTTGTCGCCCTCGGGCACGGTCCAGCCGGACAGATCCTTGCCGTTGAACAAGGAGCGGAAGCCCTCGGGCACCGGATCGGGCGAGGCCAGCGCGGCGGAGAGAGCGGACAGGACGAGACCATGGAGGAGGAAGGAGCGTTTCATGACGGACAAATGTATCAGGAGATCGCGCTGCCGGGCCATCGCTTTCTTCTCCACCGCACGGCGGGATCGTGCGATGGCGCGTTGCAGACGCCGATTCCCGCTTGCAGGCAGGGGAAAACCGGGCAAGGGCATGGACATGAACGAGCCGGATGCGGAAACCGGGGCGGCAAGCCTTGCGGAAGTGGAGATCAAAGACGCCCAGATGATTTTCTCATCGGTGTGGAAGGGGCTCGTCGACGAATACGGTCTGGAGAACCTCCGCTTTCCCAAGGAGATCATCCTCCTCGGCGGCGCTCCGGGGTCGGGCAAGGGGACGAACACGGGCTTCATCATGAAGGCGCGGGGCTTCACCTGCCCGCCCATCGTCGTCAGCTCGCTGCTCGACAGCCCCGAAGCCAAAGCCCTGAAGGACAAGGGCATGCTGGTGGGCGACCGCGAGGTGATGGGCATCCTGCTGCGCAAGATGCTGGAACCGGAGTTCCGCGACGGCGCGGTGCTCGACGGCTTCCCCCGCACGGAGGTCCAGGTCGAGTGCATGAAGCGGCTCGTGAAGAAGATCGGCTCGCTGCACCGCAAGTACGCCGACACCCCTCTCGCGGCCCACTTCCGCCGTCCCACGATCCATGTCATGGTGCTCTTCGTCGACGAGAAGACGAGCGTGGAGCGGCAGCTTTTCCGCGGCCGCCAGATCGCCAGGCACAACGAGGAAGTGCTCGCCTCGGGCGTCGGCGAGCTGCAGGAGCTGCGCCCCACCGACATCGACGTCGAGGCGGCAAAGCACCGCTACCGCATCTTCAAGGAAAGCACCTGGGACGCGCTGCAGTCGCTGCGCGAAGTCTTCTTCTACCACCTCGTCAACGCCCAGGGGAGCGTCGCCGAAGTCGAGCAGAACATCCTGAAGGAGCTGCAGTACCAAAGCTCGCTGGAGCTGGAGCCGGCGACCTTCGAGATGGTCCGCAACATCCCCATCGCGCACGAGATCGTGGTCCACGCCCGGCAGGAGCTGGTGCGCCGCCTCGACGGCTACGCGCGCGAGCACCGCGAGCTCTTCGCCCGCGTCGTCGAACTCATCCAGACGAAGTTCATCCCCATCATCCAGCGCCACGCGATCTCGGGAAGGGCGGTGATCAACAACGAGGACGAGGTCCTTTCCGATCCGCTCGCCCTCGCCATGGTCATCGACGTCTTCTCCGACCGCGGCTACCACGCGGTGATCGACAAGCAGCTCACGAAGATCCCCGAACGGGTCAACGTCCACACCGGCGAGATCGAATTCCGCCCCAATACGACCTATCGCATCCGAATCTATTTCGAGGGATCGGAGATCCGGCGGGGTGGATGATCGCTCATCCTCTTACTCCTTACTCTTACTCATCCTCCTACTCTTACTTCTTTCCAGCACCGGGGAGTATGAGTAGGAGCAAGAGGTAAGAGTAGGAGACGGCGTCACTCGATCTGGATCTCGATCGCCTCGGTCTTCGTGAACTTCTCTCGCGTGTCGCCCGAACGATACAGCGACGCCCAGAAGCTCTCCCACGGCTCGATGTCGGCACGGCCAGCCCCGCCATTGAGAAGAACCTTGCTGCTGGTGGTACGGGCGTGGAACTTCCGGGGGCCGAAGGAGGGTCCCTGGACGACGAGATCCCGGATGCCGGTGGGAAGCTGGCGGATCAGCTCGTGGAACTTGCGCGTGTTGTAGCCCATGTCGAAGCCCGAGATGGCCCACTGCTTGATGTAGCGGTCGCGCTCCGCCCGGGGCAGGTTGAAGATGACCTCGTTGGCCTTCACCGCCTCGCGCACCTGGTCCAGCTTCAGCCCCTCCGTCGGGAAGTCGTAGCCGTAGTAGCGGTCCTCCCGCTCCGTGGCCAGCGCGGGAACGCGGAAGTAGATATGGGCCGAGTCGCCGGTGCCGTCCTTGGGCGGTTCGGCGACGTAGGTGGCGTTCATGCCCTTGCGGCCGAGGTAGAGATGGACACGGAACTTCAGCTCGTCCTCCAGCACCATCTTCCAGACGATCTCCTTGCCGTCGAAGCTGGGATCCTCCTCGAGGCGGAGGAACTTGCGGTGGCGCACGCGGCTGCGCGGATCCGGATGGTCGGGAATCGTCTTCCAGCTGTGGTAGAAGAAGATGATGGGATTCTGGATGTACTGGCCCGAGGCGTCCTTGAGATAGATATGGACGCGGGCCTCGGGGCCATAGAAGATGGCGTCGTACTCCGGCTCGGAGATCCGGTGGATCTCGGTCCAGTCCTTGCTCGGCTTGACGCTGTAGAAGGCGTCGGTGGAGATCTCGGCGCGCGGGTCCGCGAGCTTCACGTTCAGATTGGCAACCGCGGCGACGTCCGCGTCACGGTTCTTGCGCATCAGGGAGGTGACCTCGGTCTCTTCGTTGCCGCGGAGGAGGGAGACGAGGGTTGGCAACTGCCGGCCAAGGGTCTTGTTCGAGATCTTCTTCGTCATGGTGTCGAGGAACTCTGTCCTCTCCTCGGCGGGCTGCACGTAGGTCCGGATCTTCCGGCGGCCCAGCTTCTGCCCCATCTCGGCGGCGATGTCCTCGTCGACGAAGTCCGCGAAATCGGAGAAGATGTAGAGCCCGTCGATCTTCTCCTCCATGAGGAAGTCCATCGCGGCGATGAGGCTGGTGCCGTTCCACCCCTGCCCGACGCTGAGGAACTGGTTCGGACGGGTCTTGAAGGTCTCGATGAGGCGGTCGACGTAGCGCTGCGGGGCTTTGCGCGGGAGATCGTGCCAGAGGAACCAGTAGGGAGTGTGCGTCTTGTATTCCGGATGGAAGGGAACCACCTCCTCGGGCACGATGAGGCGCACTTCGCCCTCACGGCTCTGCGGGGTGAGGAGCATGTTCTTGACGTAGACCACGGGGGAGTCCTTGAAGTTCCGGTCGACCTCGCGGACGACGGCGGGGAGGAACTCGGCCATGGACCCGGAGACGTCGAGGATCACACCCAGAACCTCGCCCTTCATCTCCATGGGCTGGCCGAACATCATCTTCGACTTGGTCGAGGTCGACATCCCAAGGCTGACGGAGGGGTTGAATCCGATCCCGCCGATGCCTCCCACCCCCATCGCGGAGGCCGCCATCCCGCCCCCTGCGGCCGCGTCGGAGACAGGTGCGTCGGCGCTGGAGACGGAGAAAGACGAGCTGGCGCTCGAGGAGACGATGCTCACGACCGCCGTGTTCGCCGCCGAAGTCGGGCCGGTGGAGGTGCGGTTCATCTTCACGTTGTCGATCTGCGAGTCGGACGGCGAGGCCGGAGCGGCGGCGGCAACGATCTGCGGCGGAATGCGGGGCGGCGTCTGCGTCGCGACGAAGGTCAAGGCGACGAAGAGGGCGACGTGGACGAGCACGGTGATGGTCAGCGCATTGAACTTGTCGCGCCGCAGGGCGGACTCGCGGCGGCGCTTCACGGCCTCCTCCGCCTCCTTGAGGGCCTCCATCTCGGTATTGGAGAAGGAGACTTTCGGAAGGGCGATGGCGGTGCCCGCGACGTTGTCGTCGGCCTTGCGGACGAGGGGCACGGCCTCCTTGGCGGCAGGCACCACGACGGCGTCCTCGTCCTCGATATCCTCGTCGGTGAGGGCGACGGGCGCCTGCGGGGCGAGGGCGGCGAGCTCCTTCCGATAGGCGATGGCCGGCTCGAAGCCGGGATCGATCTCGAGCGCCGTGGCGACGAGGTCGCCGGCCTGCTCGATGGCACCGACGGCGGCGTAGGTCTTCGCGGCGGCAAGCCAGGGAGCAGCTTCGTGCGGGAGCGCCTCACCCTGGTTGACGACATCGACCGCCTCTTCGTGGCGGCCTGCGGCGACGAGCTCCTGGACGAGCTGGAGACGCAGCTCCCAATCGCCGGGGGCGGCCGCCAATGAGGCGGTGAGTTCAGGGATGCTCATGGGCACGGATGGGTATGGGTGAATGGACGGAAAAGAAATTTAAAACTATCTCCAAGTCCGTTGACCTTGGCGAGCTTATTTTGTGACATCCACGGCTCCCGGGGCGAAAAAAAATCCGTCCTGCACCGCCTGGATGGGATTCACAGCGGCTTCACCGCGAAGCGCTCGTAGTGGACCTCGCTGTCGGGATCGTGCGCCTGGATCGCGAAAGTGCCCTCGCCGAGCCTGCGGCCGGCGAATCCGGGGGAGGCCGGACCTCCCTCCGGCTCGGTGTAGTCGACCGTGACCTCGCCGTTCACGCGGATGACGATGCGCCTGCCCTGCACCGTGATGTGATAGTCGAACCATTCGCCGTCGGTGCTCGGGGCCTTTTCCCGGACGTCCGCATCGCCCCCCTTGGGCACGTCCTGCCCTTCGGCGACGACGACGATGTTCTTCACCCCGTAGAGACTGCCGGTCTTCTTGGGATCCTTGTGGGTCGAATTCACCTGGCACTCGTAGCCTTGCTCGGGCCAGCCCTCCGCCTGCAGGGCCGTATGGAAATAGACGCCGCTGTTCGCGCCCGGCAGGGTCTTGGCGCGCACCTTCAACTCGAAATCCTTGAACTTCGCCCCGTTCACCTCGCCCGTGTAGAAGAGGTGGCTCTTGCCCCCCTTCACCACGAGGATACCGTCGCTGACCGAGAAGGATTCCGGATTTTCCGACGACGGCGTCCAGCCGGCGAGGTCCTTGCCGTTGAAGAGTTCGACAAAACCGTCCTCGGCGACGGCGTGGCCAACAGCGAGGGAGAAGATCGCGGCAAGGGCGAGGGAAGCGGACAGAGGAGCGTTTTTCATGGAGGGAGATCCTGCCAGAGCCGTCCGCTCAGCGCAACGGCGGAGATGCGCGGGAGGGGCGAAGAATCCGTTTGCTTCCGCGGACTCCGCATCCTTTGGTTGCGCCCATGTCGGTACCCACCCTCAAGATCGGACTCGCCGGTTTCGGCAACGTCGGCGCGGGCGTCTTCAAGAACCTCGAAAAGAACCGCCACCTCCTCCGCGAGCGCACCGGCTACCATCTCGAGGTGGCCCGCATCGCCGTGCGCGACCCGGCCAAGGCCCGCTCCGTCGCCCTGCCCGCGGAGATGGTCACCACCGACCTGGCCGAGCTCGTCGACGACCCCGGAATCGACATCGTCGTCGAGCTGATCGGCGGCACCGACCGGGCCTTCGACCTCGTCAAGACGGCGCTGGAGAAAGGCAAGGCCGTCGTCACCGGCAACAAGGCCCTCCTCGCCGAACGCGGGCAGGAGCTCTTCGCCATCGCCGAGGCCTGCGGACGCCCCATCCACTACGAGGCCGCTGTCGCCGGAGGCATCCCCATCATCAAGGCCGTTCAGGAATCCCTCATCGGCAACCACATCCAGTCGGTCGTGGGCATCATCAACGGCACCTGCAACTACATCCTCACGCGCATGACCGAGGCCGGCCTCACCTACGGGGCCGCCCTCGCCGAGGCCCAGGCACTCGGCTATGCCGAGGCCGACCCCACCCTCGACGTGAACGGATGGGACGCGGCGCACAAGGCCATCATCCTCGCCTCCCTCAGCTATGGCCGCTGGGTCCCCTGCGACCGCATCCAGGTCGAGGGCATCGAGAGCGTCCGCGCCGAGGACATCGCCTTCGCCGCGCGGCTCGGCTACACCATCAAGCTGCTCGGAGTGATCCGCCTGCACGAGGAGTCCGGCTCCATCGAGGTGCGGGTGCAGCCCTCCCTCATCCCCGCGAAGCACATCCTCGCCTCCGTCACCGGCGCCTACAACGCCGTGATGGTACAGGGTGACATCGTCGGCCAGACCCTCTTCTACGGATCCGGCGCGGGCCAGGACCCCACCTCCAGCTCCGTCATCGCCGACATCGCCGACGCCGCGATGTGGACCCAGCCCGCCCTCGGCTCCGGACTCGTCACCCATTCCCTCTACGGCGAGACCCTGCCCGTCGGCGAAAGCGTCTCGAAGTACTATCTCCGCGTCGAGGCCGAGGACCGCCCCGGCGTCCTCGCCCGCATCGCCACCGTCCTCGGCGAATGCGGCGTCGGCATCCTCTCCGTGATCCAGCCCGAAGACCACGACGAGCAGTACGCCGCCATCGTCCTGATGCTGCACTACGCCCCCTACGGCACCGTCCTCGACGCCCTCGGCCGCGTCTCGTCGCTCGACTGCGTCCGCGACCGTCCCGTGCTGCTGCGGGTCGAG
>CAYSZN010000160.1:0-7415 GCA_964435425.1 uncultured Akkermansia sp.
GCCCGTGGCAACTTTTCCGGTGCGATCAGCGTGGTGGCGCCGGATGGTTCGGTCATCCTGTCCGGAGGGCAGAACGGCAGCGAAGGGCAATACTCGCAGATCGGGCATGGCGGACTCCTGGCAGACGGCGAGCTGCGCGGAGACATCACCGTGGTGGCTGGAAACGGCGATACCCGTCTGACCGGAGGCAACGGCGTCGGCAACTACGCGATGATCGGCCACGGCGACGGAGCGAAGACGTCGAAGGGACAGCGCCAGGGCGGCGTCCACCTCTTCTCCAGCGGGCAACTGATCGGCACGAACGGCAGCGGGGCCGACAGCAACGTCTGGATCTTCCACCAGAACGAGAATGGACTCCTGCCCGGCGACTACCTGGGTGGCGACGGCTACCAGAAGATCGCCATCGGAGGCATGGCGATGGAGGCCTCGGCCCTGGTGCACGAGTCGACCATGATGAGTGGCAACATCGGGTCCGGGCTCATCCAGATCGTGGACAACACCGACACCGACTACGTCATCGACGCACCGGATATCGTGCTCGACACATCCGCCGACTTCTACATCGTCACCGGCGGCAACATCACCATGCTGACCTCCTACCAGAATGCGGGGACAGGAGATGTCGTCCTGGTGGCCGGATGGGACAAGACCAGCGGAACGGTCGGAGCCCCCTACGTCGCCTACGGCGATTCCGGCTTCTGCCATCCGATCCTCTCGGCGGGCGACTTCGCCATGGACTTCAACAATTGCGAAGCCTTCGGCAACGATGGCCGCATCATCACGATCGGCAGCTCGTCGCAGACGGAACGCGTCGTGGTGGGCAGCCGGGGCGGCTCCAATATCTTCGCCGCCCACGGGATCGTGATGGAGGCGGGGAACACCAATGGCGCGTTCAGCCAGTTGGGATTCCGCCCGACCGCGTCCGCTCCCGGAGCCACCGGCGACATCGCGCTGCACGTGAAGGAAGGCGGCGTGCGGATGACGGCCGGCACGGGCGTGAACGATTCCTTCGTCCAGATCGGGCACGGAGGCACGGGCGCAGCCAATTCCATGGTCGGCGGAGACATCTCCATCGATTTCTGCGCTCCCGGCGATGTCGCGCTCACCGCCGGAGGCGGCGGGGCGGGACGTGGGAACTACGCCCAGATCGGCCACGGCGGGAACAACTGGGATGCGGCCAAGTCCGGAGCGATCTCCATCGACGGGGCGAACGACGTGTCCCTGCTCGGCGGCCGCCAGGACGGATACGCTCAGATCGGTCACGGAGGCTCCAAGGACAGCAGCGGCTCCTACGGAAGCGGGACGGCGACGGGCGACATCTCCGTGGTCAACACGGCGGGCAAAGTGACCCTGCTCGCAGGCGATGGCGGAGAGAACGGGTACGTGCAGATCGGCCACGGAGGCGTCGCGATGGCCGGGAGCGTCTCCGGCGAAATCGAGGTCCACTCCGGCACCGGAGGCATCCTCGTCCAGGGCGGTGCCGGGAACCGCGCCACGGCCCAGATCGGGAACGGCGGCTACAACAGCGACAACCCGATCTCGGGGGCGGTGACCGTATTGGCCAAGGGCACCGGCATGGCCGACGGCATCGTCATGCAGGGAGGTTCCGGCATCAGTTCCGCCGCCCTGATCGGGGGCGGGCATTATCTGGTCAACAACACCACGATCACCGGCAGCACCACGGTGGAGGTGCAGAACGGAGGACTCTCGATGGCAGGCGGCAGCGGACAGTACGCCTTCGTCACGATCGGCCACGGCAACCGGGCGGACGCCTCCAACATGGGCGCGAGCCACATGAACGGATCGGTGAACGTGAACGTGTTGGGTGGGAATCTTACGCTGAAAGGCGGATCCAATCAGATGACCAGCGCCCAGATCGGACACGGAGGCAACGCCATCGCCGGCGACCGCAGCGGCCGGATCACGGTGGACGTGGCGGGCGGCATCTCGGTCGCCAGCGGTACCGGACCCTACGCCTACGCGCAGATCGGGCATGGTGGATACGGCTCCAATGGTTCCCTGCTTGGCGCCATCGAGGTGACGGCCAACGGCGGCCTGATCGAGGTGGATGCCTCGGGAGGGGGACAGGATGCCTACGGGCAGATCGGACATGGGGGCAGCCGATCACGGGGCTACTTCGAGGGCGACATCGCTCTGACGAACGCGGGCGACATCCTTCTCGAAGCCGGGCAGGCCGGACACACCTATGCCTTGGTCGGCCATGGTGGCTCCAAGGCCAACGCCTACCTCTCGGGCAATATCGACGTGCGCTCGACCGGCAGCGTCTCGCTCAAGGGAGGAGACGGAGCCCCTGGCGGCAGCGACACCTTCGCCTTCGCCCAGATCGGACACTCCCTCCAGGGGGGCTCTTCGGGATACGGCGACTTCATCGCGATCGACGGGCGCTTCGTGATCGAAGCCGAGCACTATGCCTCCAACCCGGGTGGGCGCTGGGTCCTCACCGGCGAAGGCTCCGCCCATCCCGGCTCTCCTTTCGTCAATTCCCGGGGTGGCGAGTATCTCCTCTTCCCCGATCCCGTCGGTGGCCAATCGTGGAACAGCACGGGACACATGGTCACCTATGAAATCCGGGTGGACGCCGCCCAAGTGGGGCAGCAGTACCTGATCATGCCGCGCTGGACCGGTTTCGACGGCAACAGCGACTCCATCTACATCACAGTGGTGGACAGCAACGGCAATGTCGTGGCCCTCGATGCCCCCACCGGCGCCCAGTTCGCCTCGTGGACGGATGGAGGCGGCAACATGGACTTCGACAATCCGGGATGGTCACCCACGGGCTATCCGGGGGCGAGCACTCCGGGGACCGCCGCCGACCGCGGACCGGTGGGCATCACCTTCAACAGCGCCGGCGTCTACACCCTGCGGGTGAACGCCCGCGAGGACGGAGCCGCCCTGGATGCCATCATGCTCCAGGAAGCGGGCCTGGGAACGCCAACGCGATCCGACTATGCGGAGACCTTCGAATTCCGCTCCGGAATCGAGGGAACCGTCACCGTGGTCGCCGGGCAGGACATCGACCTTCAGGCGGGTGCCGGAGCCGGTTCGTATGCATCCATCGGGCATCGCGGCAACGATCTCGATTTCGACGCTTCCGGAGACGTCCACGTCGAAGGCCGGAACATCGCTCTCGCAGGTGGAGCCGCGGACGGCAGCTCGGCCCAGATCGGGCATGGCGGCAAGGCCAACGCCACCGGAACCATCGGCGGAACGGTCCACGTCAGAGCCCACGGCGACCTTTCCCTGCGCGGGGGCGGATCCGCCAGCCAGAGCAACGCCCTCATCGGACACGGAGACCTCGGCATGGCGGGAACCCGCTCGGGCGATGTCCGTATCCGTGCCGCCGACTCGACTCTGCTGGCCGATGGCAGCGGATCCAGCGCCATCCTCGGCCATGCCGGGAGCGGCAGCACGACTGGCAGCACCGATTTCGCATTCGTCACCGGGACGCTCGACAACACCGCCGCGACCTCCTACGGATTGGGCGACACCATCGCCAGGATGCTTCCGAACGGCTCCATCGACATCGGAGTCCAGCAAGGTGACCTGATCATCGATGGTGCCGATGCCTCCGCCGACACATCCAAGGACATCGACCTCTACGCAGGGGGCGATGTGAGGCTCCGATCCAGCATCCAGAACGCCGGGACCGGCTCGGCCAACCTCGTCGCGGGATGGGACGGAACGACCGGCCTGACCGAGAGCTATCCGGCAGGAGGCGGTGATCCCGTGATTCTGGATCTGAGCCTGGAAATCGCCGATCTCCTCGCCGACAACGCCTCGTGGGGCAACAACGGCGGCAAGGCCACCGTCGGCGACGGCAGCCAGAGCGCCGGGATCGCCTTCGGCTCCGCCGGAGGAGCCACCACCGTGCTCGGCCATTCCGTCGAAGTCCTCGGCAGCGACACGACGGCGAACGGCCACGCCCAGATCGGCGCGATCCCCTCCCCTGGCGTCTCCCCGACCGGGACGATCACGATGCTCGCCCGCGAGGGCGGCGTCTCCGTCGAGGGCGGCGACCAGACCGGAGCCTACGCCCAGATCGGCCATCGCGGCATCGGGTCCACCGTGTCCGCTCTCTCCGGCGACATCCGCGTCGAATCGCTGGGCGGCCTGAGCCTCGAAGGCGGCGGCAGCCTGCTCTCCTACGCCCAGATCGGGCACGGGGGGAACAGCGCCACCATCGGTACCATCGGCGGGAATATCGCCGTGTTCGCGCTGGAGGACATCGTGCTGGAGGGCGGGCCCATCGGAGGGACCTACGTGCAGATCGGGCACGGCGGTCTCTTCACCCACGGGAACTTCGGCGGCGATGTGGCAGTGGAAGCCGGAGGCAGCCTCTCCGTGCAATCTCCGGGAGCAGCCAACGCCGCCTACGCCAAGATCGGGCATGGCGACGACGCCCGCGGGGCATTCGCCTCCCTCGGTGGAACCGGCACGCGCGACGGCGACCTCTCCGTGGCCGCGGGAACGGACCTCACCATGGCGGGCGCCCTCGTCGGCCATGTCAATGCGGAGAGCCCCGCCACCGCCGTCGGTGGCCGGACATGGATCGGCGTCGCCCGCAGCCAGCCCGACGATCCCGACGTCGGCACCCTCTCCGCCGACGCCGCCAGCGAGTTCAGTGGAGCGGAGGAAGTGAGATTCTACCTGCCCAGACGTGCCAGCAACCAGATCGCCGCCGGCGCGAAGATCAACGGGCAGACCTACGACGGAGGAGTGGCCGACCCCTGGCCGGTGCAGCGCCCCGACGAATACACCAACTACCTGCAGACCGGATCCGGAACCACCCAACCGGGCGAGCACGACAACACCATGGGCAGCGGCCCCGCCCTGCCTGTGGGCGGCTATGCCTTCCACTATGATCTCGTCGTCCTCGGTGGAAGCTTCCCCGTCGACCCGAACCTCCCTGTGGAGCCCGGCAACCCGACCCGGCCCGAGATTCCCCAACCCCCGACGCTTCCCACCACTCCCCCGGTGGTGGGACCGGACTACCTGGGCCGGTTCCTCGACGACCGGGCCTACGATGACTGGCTGCGCTCGCTGGAGCGCCTCTACAGCGGTCCCGGCTCGGGTTTCATCCTCTACGAGGGCTACCCCCAATACGGTCCCCACGGAGAAAGCATCTACAACCACCGGTAATGACGCGGCTCGGCAGAGAGGCCTCGCCCGCTCCTCCGCCTTCTCGAGAGACTCGTAACCACCGAGCCATCTCGAGGCAGCCATTCCCCCTTCAGTGGTCCATGTCAGCAACGATGGTGGGTGAGGCCATCGACGACGAAACCTTGTAACCGAGGCTAGTGGCCTCGGTCGAACGTCGGAAAGACGCCCGTTCCTCGCCCAATGGACGCGGCGACAGCACTGACGCGTCGTCCTTCGGTGTTTTTTCGTGCTCCCAGCTATATTCTTGCTGGAATGGACCACTAGGTTTCAGCGCAAGCCGCTCATTTCCAGCCTTCCGACTATCAATCCCCAACTCTCGACTCAACGTCAATTCCCTCCCCCATCGAAGGACGGAGGTGCCGGGATGCCCGCCGCATCGGCAGAGGCCGGAGGCACCGGGGTCGCGGAATCGACCGGAACAGGAGCGGTCTCTGGAGCGGACAGGGTTGGCTGGGGAACGAAAGAGGGTTGGGCTTCCTCCTTCTTGCCGCCGAAGAGACGGCCGAGGAAGGACGGCTTCTCCGATGCCGGAGCCCCCTGCGTCGCGGTCGCCAGCGCGGCGGGATCGACAGGAGCCGGTGCCTGGGACGGCGCAGCGGCGGTGACCGATGACGGCTCGGGATAGGCGGCCGTCGGCGGGACGGATTCCATCGTGTAGGGATTGGGGCCGGGATCGGAAATGGCCGCGGCCTTCTCCTTCGATTTGAAGAGGCTGAATATCCCGCGCTTCTCCTGTGCGGGAGCCGGGGGTGCCGCGACCGGAGCGGAGAGCGATTCCCTTCCCCTCCCCGACTGGGCCGGAGCGGCCTCGAACTCGGGCACGTAGGCGTCGCGGCGGACCGGCGACGGTGCCGCGCTTTCCCCCGCAGGCGGAGCGGGCGGACGATGCACGGCGAGATATTGCTCGGCCGACGTGATCGGCGGCGGCTGGTGGGAAACCGACGTCATGGCCCCCATCAGCGCCTTTTTCTGCCGCGCCGCGGCGGCGGCCTTCTCCAGCTCGGCCTCGTGCTGCGCCTTGCTCCAGGCCGCGTTGCCATGGACGCCCCATCCATCCGGAGGCGGCGTCGTGGAAACCGCGCCATCCTGTCCATTGCCAAAGCGGCAGAAAAATGATAGGGCCAGAGTCAGCCAGAGAGTCGCTTTCATTCCATCCGTGTGTGTTCGGCGGCATTCTGGCCTGTTTTCAATTCGATTTCCAGCCCTCAGACCATGAATTTGATTTTCGACGTCCACCTCGACCTCAGCCTCAACGCCCTTGAATGGAACCGCGACATCACCCTTCCCATCGCCGACATCCGGGCCTTGGAAGAGGGAAAGACGGACATGAAGGGACGTGCCCTCAACACCGTCAGCCTCGATGAGATGCGGAAAGGGGGCATCGGTCTCTGCGTCGCCACCCAGATCGGCGGCTGCATGAAGCCCCGCGGCCCCGTCGCCTGCTGGGAAACCTCCGCCCAGGCCTGGGGCATGACGCAGGGCCAGCGCCACTACTACGAGGCCCTTTGCGATCTCGGCGAGATGGTCCAGATCCGCAATCTCGAGGAGCTCGACGCCCACCTCGCCCTCTGGGCCGATCCGGTCGCGGCCGCCGCGGCCAAGGCGCCGGTGGGCTACGTGCTCAGCCTCGAGGGGGCCGACTCCATCGTCACGGTCGACTATCTGGAGACCGCGTGGGAATACGGCCTGCGCGCCATCGGCCCGTCGCACTACGGGATCGGCCGCTATTCCATGGGCCACGACCAAGTCGGCGGCCTGCGCCCCGGCGGCGCGGAACTGATCAAGAAAATGGACGAGCTTGGGATCATCCTCGACGTCACCCACCTCAGCGACGACTGCTTCTTCGAGGCCCTCGACCTCTATCAGGGCACCGTCTGGGCGAGCCACTCGAACTGCCGCGCCCTCGTCGACGACCCCCGCCAGTTCAGCGACGAGCAGATCAAGCTGCTGATCGAGCGCGGTGCCGTGCTCGGCTCCGTCTACGACGCGTGGATGATGGTCCCCGGCTGGATCCGCGGCACGACCACACCCGAATCCGCCGGCGTGACGATCGCCCACATCGGCGACCACATCGACCACATCTGCCAGCTCGCCGGGAATACGAAGCACGTCGGCATCGGGAGCGACCTCGACGGCGGCTTCGGCAAGGAGCAGAGTCCTCTCGACCTCGACACCATCGCCGACCTGCAGAGCCTCGAAGGCATCCTGAAGGGACGCGGCTACTCCGACGAGGA
>CAYSZN010000161.1:0-7390 GCA_964435425.1 uncultured Akkermansia sp.
ACGATCTTCCCTCCATCGGCATCATCCTCTGCGCGGAGAAAGACGATGTGGAAGTGGAGTTCGCGCTGAAAACGAAAGGAAACCCGATTGGGGTGGCCGAATACCGCCTTCAGGGCGATCTTCCACCGGAGTTCAAAGGGAAGCTGCCGACAGCGAAGCAGTTGGCCGATGTCGTGCGGGACGGCTTCTTGTAGACGTTTCGGGGATAGTCTCAAAAAACGCCAATATTAGGGGTTTTGGCGTGTTTTGCGATTCGATTGGCGCGTTCTGCGAATGACGATGAGGGGAATTGGTGGTAGGCTAAAACCTCTTCAAGAGTTCTCCGCCATGAACCACCATTTCCGTCTTTCCAGTCTTTTTGGACTCAGACTTGCCGAGCACGGCCTGTCGATGTCCGCCGTGGCTCGTCAGGCGGACTTGCCGGCGGGTTTCTTCCAGCAGGAGAAAATTTTTGCGACCACGACGGAGCTGTTTGCCCTGTATCGCGCCATTGGCGAACTGAGTCCCGATGCTGACATTGGGCTGAAGTTCGGCGCGGAGCCGCGAATGGATCGTTACAATCCAGCTTGGGTCGCCGCCGTTTGCAGCCGGACCTTTCGGGACGCTTTGGAGCGAGTAGCCCGCTACAAAAAGCTGTCCTGTCCGCAGGATATTCGCGTGGAAGCAATCGGAAAGGAAGCGAGCGTTTGCAGCCTGTATCCCGATGCGGAGGAAATTGAGCCGGATGTTCTGGTGGATATGGTCATGGCGTGGATTGCGTTGGTCGGTCGTCGTGGCACCGACGGCCAGATCAAGCCGCTACGGTTGGAACTCACCCGCTCCTCCCGGCATCGCGCACTACTGGAAGAACACTTTGGCTGCCGTGTGAAATTCAAGGCCGGACGCAACGCGCTCTTTTTCCACGACGCGGACCTTGATCGGCCTTTCATCACTCACAACAGGGAGCTTCTGGAAGCGATCGGTGCAAAACTGGATAGCGATATGGAAGACCACCTCCGCAATGAGGATATTCGTGACCAAGTGACGCGGGCATTGAAGCGATCCCTTGCCGGTCTCCGGCCCTCTCTTCGGCAGGTCGCAAAGGAACTCGGAATGAGCACGCGCAGCTTGCAACGGAAACTGGGCGAGGCCGGTGTCACCTTCCAGCAGGTGGTGGAAAGCACCCGCCGGGAACTTGCCTATTATTATCTGCGGCAGAGCGCCGTGGAATTGAACGGCGTGGCGTTCCTGCTCGGCTATGAAAAGGCCAATTCATTCTTCCGGGCCTTCCAAGAATGGGAAGGCACTTCGCCGGGAGAGTGGCGGACACGAAATGCGGAGCTGCCGGACAAAACTCGCTCCGAAACAAGACACGCCCACGAATCATGAACCCATCATCCCTTCCACCCATTGCCCGACGCGATTTCATCAAATTCACCGGCACAGCGGCTGCGGCGTTCGTCATCCCCACGCTCGGCCACGGACAAACTAATATCGAACCACAATCTACCATGAAGATTATCCGAAACGGCTCTCAGCCTTCCATCAAGCCTCCTGCGGAAAACTTCACCGGCACGGTAAGGCTTGATTCCCCATTCAAAGCCGATGCCCCCGCCCGCATAAGCGGAGGCATCGTCACCTTCGAGCCGGGTGCGCGCACCAACTGGCACACGCATCCGCTGGGGCAAACGCTCATCGTGACTTCCGGCCTTGGACTGGTGCAGTGCTGGGACGGCCCCATCGAGGAAATCCGTCCGGGTGATGTGATTTGGTTTCCGCCGGGCGTGAAGCACTGGCATGGAGCTTCTCCAACCACGGCCATGACGCATATCGCCATCACGGAACAGCACGATGGCAAAACATCCGACTGGCTCGAAAAGGTCAGCGACGAGCAATACCAACCCAAATCAGCCGGACAATGAAACGCCTCTATACAACCGCGATCCTCATTCTGTGCGGCCTTCTCGGAATCGTGAATGCCCAACAACCCCAATCGGACATCGAAAACATGTTGAGCGAGAAACAACGGAAAATCGTGTCCATCTCCGCCTACACCGCGAAGGGCGACCTTTCCAAATTAAAAACCGAACTGAACAACGGACTTGATGCCGGATTAACCATCAATCAAATCAAGGAAAGCCTTGTTCACCTCTACGCATATTGTGGATTTCCCCGCAGTCTGCGAGGATTGCAGACCTTCATGGAAGTGGTTGAGGAGCGGAAAGCTAAAGGTATCACCGATAAACAGGGTGCGGAAGCATCTCCGATAAAAGACAACCGCAGCAAGTATGAGCGCGGAACAGATATTCTAGCGGAAATTACCAAACTTCCGCCGGAAGCATTCAAGGGTGGCTATGCGGAATTTGCCCCTGAAATAGAGGTCTTCCTGAAGGAGCACCTGTTTGCGGATCTTTTCGAGCGCGATGTGCTGACCTATGCCGAGAGGCAGTTGGTGACCGTCTCTGTGCTCGCCAGTATCGGCGGCGTCGAGCCGATGCTGCGTTCGCATCTGAATAATTGCCTGAATGTCGGGCTAACTCCGAATCAGCTAAAGCAATTCGTGGAAGTCATCAAGCCCACCCTTGGAAAGCAAGAGGCGGAAGCCGCTCAATCCGTTTTGGATGAGGTGCTCAAGAACAGGAAATAACAAACCGGAGGTGACTCCAATGATCCCATCGAAGAAACGCCGATGCTACCAACGAAGCCTTATGAAAACATCCGTAATCGCATTCTCGCTTTTGGCGGCAGTCCTTCCGATGACTTGGGCAGAGACTGAAGCTCCTCCTGCTCCGTCTGCGATCAGTCCCGAACAGGAGATCATTACACTATCCAAAGAGAAGTGGATTTGGATGGCGGAGAAGAATGTAGAATCCTTGTCCGGACTTTTTGATGACAAAGCGGTCTTTGCCCACATGGGAGGGTCCATGACCAAAGAGCAGGAATTGAACACTATCAAAAGCGGAGGGATTCACTACAAGCACGCGGAAATTCAGGAAACATCCGTGCGATTCATCGGAGAAACGGCCATCCTTTTGAGCCGAATCCGTCTCGACGCTGTGGTGGGTGGCAATGAAGTTACAAACCCATTCATGGTTACGGAGGTCTATGTGAAAGTTGGCGGAAAGTGGAAGTTGGGTTCTCTCTCTTTCACGCGGCTGATGCGCTAATTACTTCATCGAACGGAATCAAAGATAATCATCAATCCGCAACTTCTGTTACTTCATTCAAAATCTTCCACTATGAAACACCGAATATTATTTCACACCTTTCCACTGGCCATGACTATTGCCGCAGCATTTTCCTCCTTCGCAGAAGGTCAGGAGTCCGCTCCGCTCACCATCCAGAAACAAGGCAGCTTCGCCGTGGGCGGAACAAAGTTTTCTGAACCGGGGAACTTCGATCTGCCGAATGCGCTGAAACCTGCCGGACAGACTTTTCACGGCGACCACGCTTACGTCTTTTATCAGGTTCCTCCAAAGTCCCGGAAACATCCGTTGGTGTTCCTGCACGGCGCTGGCCAGTCGAAAAAGACATGGGAAACCACCCCCGACGGTCGTGAAGGATTCCAGAACATCTTTTTGAGAAAAGGCTTTGGCGTTTATCTGCTTGACCAGCCACGGCGCGGAGCGGCGGGCAAAAGCACCGTTGAGGCCACCATCAAGCCGACCCCTGACGAACAGTTTTGGTTTACCCAATTCAGGATCGGCAATTATCCCGACTACTTTCCCAACGTCCAATTTCCCAAAGACGAGGCATCGCTGGAACAGTTCTACCGGCAGATGACCCCGAATACGGGCGCTTTTGATACCAATGTGATCGCGGACGCCGTTTCGCAGCTATTCGACAAGGTTGGAGAGGGCATTCTGGTCACGCACTCGCAGGGAGGCGGCCCCGGATGGTTCACGGCAATCAAAAACGCCAAGGTCAAAGCGGTGGTGGCCTATGAACCATACAGCGGTTTTGTATTTCCCGAGGGCGAGTTGCCGGAGCCGATACAATCATCCGGCCTTTTCGGTGAACTCAAAGGCGTGGAAATACCGTTGGCCGACTTCAACAAGCTGACGAAAATCCCCATCGTTATCTATTACGGGGATAACATCGCCAAAGAGGCGACCACGGTATGGAACAAGGACCATTGGCGTTCGGGTCTGGAAATGGCGAGGATTTGGGCGACTGCCATCAACAAACACGGAGGCGATGCCACCGTGGTCCATCTGCCCGAGGCAGGGATTCAGGGCAACACGCATTTCCCGATGTCCGATCTTAACAATGTAGAGGTCGCAAATCATCTGGCCGCGTTCCTCGAAAGAAAGGGACTTGGCGAATGAGCAGGTCCTTTGGAGAAGCATCTTAAAAATCACGAACTTAACATGAACAACGAAGCCGATATGAAAAAATTAAAATTGGGCTCTGCCGTCTTTTCCGCCGCACTCGCGATTTCCTCGCTGGGTGCAAGCGCGGCGGACGACAAAGACAATCCCTTCAAACTCGTTTACGGGGGCGCGATCACCGAAAACGCGGCGGACAAGGTCAACATCCACCCCGTCACCTACAAGCTCAACGGGCTGGAGATTTCCGCGAACGTCTATACGCCGCCGGAATACGATCCCAAGGGTTCTTATCCTGCCGTGGTGGTGGCGCATCCGAACGGCGGCGTGAAGGAACAGGTCGCGGGCCTGTATGCCCAGCGGCTTGCGGAACAGGGCTACATCACGATTGCGATGGACGCCGCGTATCAGGGTGCAAGCAGCGGGGAACCGCGCAATGTGGACAAACCCGCCTACCGCATCGAGGACGTTCATGGCGCGGCGGATTTCATCACCCGCTATGCGGGCGTTGACAAAGAACGTCTTGGCCTGCTCGGCATCTGCGGTGGCGGCGGATACTCGTTGGCCGCCGCGCAAACCGACAAACGCTTCAAATCGATTGCCACGCTGAGCATGTTCAATTCCGGGCGCGTCCGTCGCAATGGCTTCGCGGATTCACAACTGGACTCGATCCAGAAGCGGCTTGAGGACGCTTCGGCTGCCCGCGCGCAGGAAGCAGCAGGTGGAGAAGTGCTTTATTCCGGGGATGCCAATCTGACGGATGAACAAATCGCCAAACTGCCGTTCGAGCTGTATCGGCAGGGTTACGAATATTACTGGAAGACGCACGCCTGTCCTGGTTCTACATTCAAATACACCACGAGCAGCTTGCTGGACCTGATGCGTTGGGACGCCACCAGCCAAATCGAGTTGATCGACAAGCCTCTGCTGATGATCGCCGGAAGCAAGGCCGACACCTTGTATATGACTGAAGATGCCTTCGCCAAGGCCACCGGCACGAAGGACAAGGAACTTTTCAAGATTGAAGACGCCACGCATATCGAAACCTACTGGGTTACCAAATATGTGGACGCGGCAATAGCTCGGCTTACCGCATTCTATGGGAGAACCCTGTGACTGGCTTCGAGATTGAAAGACTTGTCAGCACCGGCGGTTCACGCGGGATGCTTCACTGGCAGCATCCGCGCCCGCCGCCTGTTCGGCTTGTTGCCCCGGCTAGAGACGAACTAACCTGCTGAAGAAACGCCTCGCAGGAATGTTGTGCTCGTGATCTTCACATCTCTTCCAATCCATAAACATGCGTCCATGCACGCTCATTCAAATATGGTGAAACTGGATTGCTTCCGTGAGATACCTCAATCTCATTGGTCCGCAGGTGAGAAAACTGCGAGCAGAGAGAGGCTGGACCCAAAAGGTTCTCGCCGCGAGGCTTCAGGTGGTCGGATGGGATGTCTCAAGAGAAAGTGTGGCGAAGATCGAAGCGCGAATGATATGGGTGAAAGACCATAGGCTTTACTTCCTTGCCAAAGTTTTCAAGGTTTCGATTCTCGAATTACTTCCCCCCATTGATCCACAAGATCCGAATCTTGATGAGACGGTGGATCACTTCATGAGTCGGCGTTTTTAACGCTTGAAAGGCTGGTTTCCCGAAGTGGCGGGGGCGAGGAGCGATGGTTGCCCCTCGGCAGGAAGCCCTTTGCGGCAATCCGATTGCAAGTTGCCGCAACAGGCAAACCTCGCTACTTTTACCGCGATGGAAGTTCCACCCCGCACATCCGCTGAGGAGAATCGCAAATACTTTCCGGGGAAGATGATTCACCTCGGGGAAGGTCCGGCGTGGCAGAATATACTCAGGCAAGGAACATGGTCTTTCCCAAGACTTTTCCGAGCGTGCATGGTATCCCGCATCGCTCCACAAGGTGAACCCTCCAATCAACCAATCCATTCCATGAAATTACCACTCCTAACCGCCATTCTCCTCGCATCGTCGATTCCGACCTTTGCGGAGAACCAAACCATCGATCTATCGACCGCGACCACGAAAGCCACGAATGTGGCGATGAAGCCGGTGGAAATCTCCGGGCAGCGCGTCCTTGTCGTCACAAAGGACCCGGCGATCACGGCCTTCGACGAGCCCACCTTCGTCAAACTTGCCGGAAGGGACTTCAAGAACGGCACGATCGAGGTCAAAGTAATGAGCAAGCTGCTGAAAGATGCTCCGGATTTCGCCCGTGGATTCATTGGACTTGCGTTCCGCATCAACGAAGACAACTCCAAGTTCGAATGCATCTACGTCCGCCCCACCAATGGCAGAGCCGAAGCTCAACTCCGCAGGAACCGGACGGTTCAATACTTCTCTTACCCCGACTTCAAGTTCGACCGGCTGCGCAAGGAAGCCGCTGGCGAATATGAAACCTATGTTGACATCGGCTTGGATGAATGGATCTCGCTGAAGATCGAAGTGAAGGACGAGAAAGCCAGACTCTACGTGAACGGGAGCAAGCAGCCGGTTCTCATCGTAAATGACCTGAAGCAGGGAGCTGGTTCGGCAGGGGACGTCGGACTCTGGGTCGATGTCGGAACGGAGGGATATTTCACCGATCTGAGAATCCAACCGGAGTGAGTAGCCAGATGACTGGCAGAAGGCGGTTTTAGCTCTAGTTCCCGCATCCGTCGGCCTGTGGCGGTTTGATGTTACATACACTGACTACAATCGCTTGGCGAAATAGACGAATGCGCAAAGCAGGGTGTAGATCACTGCCAGAAAAATCGCCAGTTTGACCAGCGCCCGGACGATGCGCCTTCTTCTGAGCCGCCTTCGCAACTCCACGGGAATCCTGCCGCTCCCGTCGCACAATTCGCATTCAGTGGACCAGACGGTCACAGGCTCGCCCCCGCAATCGAGGCACGGATGGCTTTCCCGATGCACAACGGTTTCTTCGCGGGTGCCTCTGCCTCCACAAGTCCAGCATGGCTCCGCATCGGGGCGCAACTGCCGCCCGGTTCCCCCGCATCCTCCGCATGTCACCTCGACACGTTCGGGAATCTCGGTTTCACGGGTTCCCCTGCCGAGACAGCCGGGG
>CAYSZN010000162.1:0-6549 GCA_964435425.1 uncultured Akkermansia sp.
GCGAAGCCCCGTCCCCATGAACGTCTCTCTCCAATGGCTCGGCGACCACGTCGACTTCTCCGAATACTCGATCCAGCAGCTCGACGAGCTCCTCACCTTCGCGGGCATCGAGGTCGAAGGCATCGAATCGCTGCCGGACCGGCTTGTCGTCGCGCAGATCCTCTCTTCGGAGAAACATCCCGATGCGGAGAAATTGTCGGTTTGTCAGGTCGATGACGGATCGGGAACGCCGCGCCAGATCGTCTGCGGGGCGAAGAACTACCAGGTCGGCGACAAGGTGCCGCTGGCGCTGCCCGGCTGCGTCCTCGACGCGGGGGATGGCAAGACCTTCGAGATCAAGGAGGGCAAGCTGCGCGGTGTCGATTCGCTGGGCATGATGTGCTCGGCGAAGGAGATCGGGCTCGCCGCCGATGCCGATGGGCTGATGATCCTGCCGTCCGATCTGGTGCCGGGCACGCCGCTGTCCGAAATTTATCCCGCCGTGTTCGAGCTGGAGATCACCCCGAACCGCCCCGACTGCCTGAGCCACCTCGGCGTTGCCCGCGAGCTGGCCGCTCTTGCGAAGAAGCCGCTGAAGGGCCGCGCCCACTACGGCGAGGCGACGGCGCCCGCGCGTCCGGCGACGGCGGAGGAAATCCGGCTGGAGTCCGACGCCTGTCCCTACTACACCGCCCGCATCCTTCGCGGGGTGAAGGTGGGCGAGTCGCCCGCCTGGTTGAAGCAGCGGCTCGAATCCATCGGACTGCGCCCCATCAACAGCGTCGTCGATGTGACGAACTACGTGCTGATGGAGACGGGCCAGCCGCTCCACGCCTTCGACCTCGCCAAGCTCGACGGCGGCATCGTCGTGCGTCAGGCGGAGGAGGGCGAGACCTTCCTCGCGCTCGACGGCAAGGAATACGCTCTCGAAACGGACGACCTCGTCATCGCCGACACAAAGAAGGCAGTGGCCATTGGTGGGGTGATGGGCGGGGAGGACAGCAGCGTCACCGAGACGACCACGGATGTGCTGCTCGAGGCGGCGTATTTCCATCCTCAGTCGATCCGACGCACCGGGCGGAGGCTGGGCCTGCATTCCGATTCCAGCTACCGTTTCGAGCGCGGCGTCGATCCGCGGCAAACGGCCGGGATCTCCGAGTTCGCGGTGAGGCTGATCCTCGACATCGCCGGAGGCCAGGTCGAGCCCGAGCTGCTCGTGGCCGGTTCGCCGGGCGAGGGACCGCAGCCGGTCGCCCTCGACAACGACTATTGCCGCAAGGTGATCGGGGCGGAGATCCCCGATGCGACGATCGACGGGATCCTTGCCTCGCTGGGATTGGAGAAAGCCGGCGACGCGTGGACAATCCCGAGCTACCGGCTCGATTTGCAGCGCCCCATCGACCTCGTCGAGGAGGTCGCGCGGGTCCATGGGCTCGACGGCATTCCCTCGTCCACGATGGCGACCTTCTCGCCCGCGTCGAAGGCGGACGAGAGCTACGACTTCCTCCGCTCGCTTCAGGACCGTCTCGCCAGCCTCGGTTTCTTCGAGACGCGGAACCTGAAGCTGATCTCCGGCGCGCAGCTCGCCGACGATTTTGCGACGGCGCATCGCGGCATGAGTCCGGTGCGTCTGAAAAATCCGCTCAACGACGAGCAGGACTACCTCCGCCCCGGCCTCGTGCCCGGACTGCTCGCCTCCGCCTCGCGCAATGTCCACTTCGGACGGGCCAACCTGCGTCTCTTCGAGGCGGGACGCGTCTTCGTGGCCACACCGAAGGGCGACGAGATCGAGCACGAGCACCTCGCCCTGCTCATGACCGGAGCCCGCGTGAAACGGACCTGGGCGGATCCCAAGCCGAGCTCGCTCGACCTCCACGACCTGCGCGCCGCGCTCGAGGCGATCTGCCCCGATGGCGTCAACTTCGTTCCCGTGTCCGACGCGAAGCTGCTCTGCGCCTGCTCCGTCGAGATCGGTTCGGGGAAGAAGGCGGTGAAGCTGGGCCTCGTCGGCATCGTGCCGCCGGCGCGGGCGCGCGAGCTCGATCTGAAGGAGCCGGTCTTCGCGGCCGAACTGAACCTGAAGAAGCTGATGTCGGCCGTGCCGACGGAGATCGCCCACGCCGACCTGCCCAAGTTCCCCGGCAGCTCGCGCGACGTGGCCATGCTCGTGCCCGGCGATCTGCCCGCGGGCGAGCTGGCCGCCTTCTTCGAGGGCTACGAGGAGCCGCTCCTCGTGTCCGCGGAGCTTTTCGACGTGTTCTCCGATCCCACTGGCGCGAAACTTGCGCCGGACAAGAAGTCGCTGGCCTATTCGCTCCTCTACCGCGCTCCCGAACGCACCCTCGGGGCGCCGGAGGTCGAGGCGGCCCATTCGAAACTTTTGGATTCCCTCAAGAGGGCCTTCCAGGTAGAATTCCGGTGATCGTCCTTTTCTTCCAACTTCAACCCAACCCCATTTTTTCGATTTTTCCTGCGGTGTTCGACCTTTACCCATCCAATACAGGCCCGGACCGTTGATACGTTCTTGGGGGCTTAGCCGGTCGTCGGCTGTCAGGCCTTCGCTGGAAGGCAAAAGTCGACAGGCGGCTCCCTCCCTGTAGAGTTACGGGAACGTGAGCCTCACGATCGGGAGACGGCACAGGCGGGAAATCCCTTTTGAAAATCCGAAATACGAAGCTCGAAATCCGAATGGCTGAACGCTGCGCGGGACCGCTGATTGGCGCTGATCCTCGCTGATTTTTTTTTCCAAGCCTCGGAAAGATCAGCGGAAATAAGCGAAGATCAGCGGTCGCCTCCCAAAGTTTCGGATTTCGAGCTTCGGATTTTCTTTCACAACACCAGAAACGCGAAGGCCACGATCAGCGTGGGCACGAGTGCGCCGAGAAACAGCCCGAGCGGCGACACGCCGCCGGGAAAGTAGCGCTGGAGGATGGACTGGCCGGCGGGGTTCGGCGCGTTGGCGATCACGGTGAGGCCGCCGCCGGTCACGGCACCGGCGACGACGGCGTATTTCAGCTCCTCGCTGAAGCCGGGCACCAAGGTCGCCAGGTAGGTGATGAGGGCGTTGTCGTTGAAGGCGGTCAGCAGGGTCGCGCCGGCGAACAGCGGCAGTTCGCCGAGGCTGCCCAGCACCGGCTGGATCCACCAGGCCTGCAAGCCGCCGTGGATCACGAGGCCGCCGAGGAAGAAGCCCACCAGCAGCGGCCCGCGCAGCTCGATCCGGCTCTGGTGATGCGCCGTGGCCTGCGCGAAGGCGAGGAAGAAGAGGAAGGCTCCCACGAACAGGGCCGGATGGTGCGCCGCCCAGACGGTGAAGGCGAGGAAGAACACGTGGACGACCGTCACCCAGGCGGGCACCGGCTCTCCGTCGCGCTCTCCGGTGCGGGCGGCGGGACGCAGGGCGATCAGTTCCTTCCGGAAGGCGAGGAAATAGACGGTGTTCGAGAGGACGATGCCGGCCACCGCGTGCCAGCCGAAGTGGGTGAGCATGTAGGGCATGTCCCAGCCCCAGGCATGCGCTACCATCAGCACGGGCGGGGCCGCGAAATGCGTCAGCGTGCCGCCGATGGAGATGTTGACGAAGAGCAGGCCCAGCGTGGCATACATCAGCGGCTTTGACGGCCGTAGCTCGTAGAACTGCTTGCCCAGCAGCAGCGCCGAGATGGTCATGGCCGCCGGCTCGGTGATGAAGGAGCCGAGCAGCGGCCCGAGGGTCAGGATCGAGAGCCACCACGCCACGGGCCGCCCGCCGCCGAGCGAGGCGACTCCGCGCAGGCTTTGCTCGGCCAGACGCATGACCGGCCGGGTCGAGGCGAGGGCCATGATCACGACCACGAACATCGGCTCGGTGAAGTTGACGGTGTGGGCGAGGTAGTCCACCGCCGTGTCCAGCCCCTTGAACCCGATGATGGCCCCGCCGAGTGCGAGCGACCAGATGCCGAAGACCGCCTCGACCTCGCCGAGGAAATGGAGGATCTGCCCCCAGAAGCTCACTTCGTCCGGCTTGCCGTCGTCGTTCCGGTCGGTCGGCTTCGGCCTGGCCTTGAGCCGCTCCAGATGTCTGTGCTCGACCTCGTGGGCCCAGCGGCGGATTCTTGCCGTGCCGAAAGTGTGCAGCACGGCGAGGAGGAAGATCACCGTCGCCACGACGTTGAAGGGATCGGCCGCGGCACGGGCCTTGATGACGTCCATGATACCGCCCGCCGCCGGGTCGTCGTAGCTCGACACGGCACGGGGAAAAGCCTCGCCGGCAGGGGAGGGGGCTTCGGCGGCGGAGAGGACGGTCGGCAGCAGGGCGAGGGCGGCCATCGCCAGCCAGACCGCCCATCCCGTGGAAACGTGGCGAAGGCGGTCGAACGAGCGGGAGGCGGCGGGGGATTTCATCAGGATGGGGAATGGAAGCGGAACTTCGATCTTGGGCAAGCGTTTTCGCCCAGCCTTGACTCGCCCCGCTCCGCGCGATAGGATGCAGATTCTCGCCGTTTCCGGGCTCGTTTCCCGGAAGACGGCCTTTCTTGTTTTTACTGCTATTCTCGATGTCTGAACCGCTTGCTGGCAAAGTCGCCTTCATATCCGGGGGATCCCGGGGGATCGGTCGTGCCACGGCGCTGAAGCTGGCCTCGGCCGGCTGCGATGTGGCCATCCTCTACTACAACAGCCACGAGGAGGCCGAGGCGGTCTGTTCGGAGATCCGCGCCATGGGACGCCGGGCGCTCGCGGTGCAGGCGGACGTGAGCACTCCCGACAGCGTGGCCGAGGCCTTCGAGGAGTTCAAGAAGCACTTCGACCGCGTCGATTTCGTCGTCAGCAACGCCGCCCTCGGGGTGCTGCGTCCGGCTCTGGAGATGGGCCTGAAGCATTTCCGCCGCTGCATGGAGACGAACGCGCTGGCCCTGAACACCCTCGCGCAGAACGCCGTGCCGCTGATGGGCGAGGGGGGCTCCATCGTCGCCCTGACCAGCCTCGGCTCGGAGCGGGCCATCCCGAACTACACCTTCATCGGCGCGTCCAAGGCCGCCCTCGAGGCCCTCGCCCGCGGACTCGCGCAGGAGCTCGGGCCGCGCGGCATCCGGGTCAACTGCGTCAGTGCCGGCGTCGTCGACACCGACGCCCTCAAGCATTTTCCCAACCGCGAGCATCTCCTCGAGGAATACTCGCAGCGCACCCCGCTGGGACCAACCCTCTCGCCGGAGCAGGTCGCCGACGCGGTCTACCTCCTCTGCCTGCCCGAAGCGGGTATGGTCACCGGCCACACCCTCTTCGTCGACGGCGGCTACGCGATTTCCGGATGAGCACGCCGACCTTCCAGATCGAGGACGGCCTCGCCGGACGTTTCGCCCTCGTCACCGGCGGCAGCCGCGGCATCGGTCGGGCCATCGTCGAGCGCCTCGCCCGGGCGGGCATGGACGTGACCTTCACCTACCTCGGCAACGAGGCCGCGGCCAACGAGGTCGTCGCCGCCAATCCGGACCTGAAGATCGCGGCGGCGAAGGTCGATGGACGTGACAGCGCCGCCGTCAATACCTGTGTCGAGGCCCTCGTCGAGCGCACCGGACGCCTCGACGTGCTCGTGAACAACGCCGGCGTCATCCGCGACAACCTCCTCCCCATGCTTGAGGACGACGACCTCAAGGCCGTCTTCGAGACCAACATCGAGGGCGTCTTTCACTTCTGCCGCGCCGCCGTGCCGCACATGATGTCGAAGCGCTACGGGCGCATCGTCAACCTCAGCTCCGTCTCCGCTGACAAGGGCGGGCGGGGCCAGACGAACTACGCGGCGAGCAAGGGCGCGGTCAATTCCTTCACCAAGGCCCTCGCCGTCGAGGTCGGCCGCCGCGGCCTGCGGGTCAACGCCGTCGCTCCCGGCGTGATCGAGACCGAGATGTCCGCCGAGGTCCGCAGTCTTGGAGGCGACGAAATCCTTTCCAATATCGTCCTGAGGCGCTATGGTCAGCCCGCCGAAATCGCCGACGCGGTGTGGTTTCTCAGCTCCGACCTGTCGGGCTACATCACCGGGCAGGTCCTGAGCGTGGACGGCGGCTTTAAAATGTAAGTGACATGAGCAACCAAGACATCAGCAAAGAGGAAATCATGGCCATCTATCCGAAGGTGGCGGAAATCATCGCGGACGCCCTCGGCTGCGACGAGGAGGACGTGAAGCCCGATTCCTCCCTCATCAACGACCTCGATGCCGAGTCCATCGACTTTCTCGACATCGTCTTCCGTCTTGAGCGCGAGTTCAAGGTCAAGATCCCCCGCGGCAAGGCCGTCGAGGAGGCCCGCGGCGAACTGACCGAGGAGGAGTTCGAGCAGGGCGGCATCGTCACCGACGCCGGCGTGGAGAAGATCCGCGCCTACCTCACCGAAGTCCCCGCCGACCGCATCAAGACCCCGCTCAAGGCCGCCGAGATTCCCAAGCTGTTCACGACCGAGACCTTCTGCAAGATGGTCATTCGCGAGCAGAAGGCGGAGGGGTGAGGTCGGATTGGGCTCCGTGGTGCGGCATTGTGGGCTGGCTTGCCGGGCGACAGGAATGTCGCCCCTCCTTGGATCCCGGAACCGCGTCCGTGG
>CAYSZN010000162.1:6559-7380 GCA_964435425.1 uncultured Akkermansia sp.
AGCGGGCCGGGAGATCGCGAATCGCGCGGCAGCGTCTTGGAGTGCGGCGGTCCTCCGCCGCTTTGGGGAGGGACGACCGTCTTTTCCTTGCCGCTGCGGGAACATCTCCCACCTCCAAGCCTGTTGCGTATTTGCCGCTGCCGCCGCGGACGAGCGCTCCCAAAGCGGCGGAGGACCGCCGCACTCCAAAACCTGGCGGAGCGTCGGGCTTCCCGTCCGCTTGCCGAAGCTGCGGTTCCGAAAGTGAATCTGTTTGGGTGCCGCATGAAAAACCCGTATTCATCCCAATGGAAAACAGAACTCTCTTTCTCATCTACCTCGCGGTTTGGGTTGGCTACTTGGCTGTGATTTACTCCTTGAGTCGCTGGAAACGTCAGGAACCCTTCGTTGTTTCCTTCTCTCATCTTGTCCCCAGTGCGATCGCCGTCATGATGATCGGGATTTTTCTCATCGGCCGGGGAGCAACGATTGCGCAATTTGCCGCAGGCTCGGAATCGGCGATGGATTTGTGGAGCCTTTGGTTCCGCTTGTGGCCTGTTCTGCTCATTGCCGCAGGAGTTTCGGCGCTCGCCCATTTTGCCTGGACCTTGAGTTCGTGTTTTTCAAGCGATCAGCGGAAGTGGATTCCGATATCGTTAAGCGGCCTCGCGATGTCCATCTTTGGATGGTTCACGGTGGCGGCAAACTTCCCCGACGCTTGATGAACCTTGGCGAAACTCGTTCCCACACCTTCTTCCGATGAAAAATATCCTCTTCTACGCCGCCGCCGCGCTCTGCGAGATCGGTGGGTGCTTCGCCTTCTGGGCGTGGCTGAGGATGGA
>CAYSZN010000163.1:0-7343 GCA_964435425.1 uncultured Akkermansia sp.
CCTCCTTGGCGCGCTCGAGGATCTTGTCGCGCCAAGGAGGCCTTCAAGCCCGAGTTCCTCAACCGCCTCGACGAGAAGATCGTCTTCCACGTGCTCGACCGCGAGAACCTCGTCAAGATCGTCGATCTCGAGATCGACACGGTGTTGAAGCGCCTCGCCGCGAAGAACATCCATCTCAAGCTCGACAAGAAGGCGAAGGAATTCCTCATCGAACAGGGCTACGATCCGAACTACGGCGCCCGCCCCATGCGCCGCGCTGTGGAGCGCCATATCGAGGATCCGCTCGCCGAGCACCTCCTCCGTGGCGATATCAAAGCCGGGCAGACCGTGAAGATCACGCACAAGAAGGACGAGAAATACCTGACCTTCCGCCCCGAGGGCGCCGACTCCCCTGAGGACGACGCCGTCGAGGTGGGTTCCGCCGGAGAGGCGTGAGGCGGAAGCTGGAAAGAACGCAAGCGTTTAGGCATCGAACTTGGGATGCTACGCACCGCATTGAAGCAGTCGAAAGCTTCTGTTTACTGTGAAAAACTCCTTAACGAAGAGGGCGGGATGTTTCGCGCTAATTCTGGCCCTGATCCTCGTCCCATTGCTTGGGATCAGCTTGCTCAAGATGCGCGGGTCCTCAAGGGCTGGATTTGAGTCGATCACCACGTTGACGCTTCGCACTTCAACCGAGATTCTCGCTCACGAGGTCGGCGCGCTCTTCTCGCTTGCCGATGACCCAAATCATAAATGGCTCTTGCAGGATTCCGGAGGCATTCACTATCTCAGCGCGGACGGCTTCCTTTCTAATGGCGATCTTTTCTCCCATTGCGAAACCCTCGGTGATATGTGGCCGACTTTGAGTGAGCCGTTCCGTTCACTCAAGATTTCGACTATCATCAAGGGACTCGGAACTGGGAACGAATATCCTCTCCTTACGCCCGATCAGAAAATCGGAGTCGTTTATTCGTTTCGTACTTGAAACGCCTCGCAGTGAACAAGTTGCGGAACACAACTCGATCCCACTCCGCGTCGAAAAGACCTTCCTGGTTCCGGACCCTGATTTACGATCCCATCAACGCTCTCTAGATCGAACTGGGTGAGCTCAAACGTTCGGTTCTTGCTTGATCACGGTGAAGCCGTGAGGGGCCGATCACGGCGCCACGAGCACCACATTTGGAAAATAGGTGCGGTATCGCGAAATGTCGATAGTCGCAAGAGGAACTCCCAGCAGCTCCGCATGGGCACCGATGAAAAAGTCCGGCAGAGGAGTTTTGGGACCAATCCCCGCTCCGGAGCGCTTTCGCTCCTCCAGGCAAATGGCAAAGGCCCCGCCCGCCCGCTGGGCCGCTGAGCATGGCAGGTCGAGGAAGGTCATTCCAAGATGCTGCAAGTTCTTCTGGACCGAACCGGGGTCGGAATCGCCCACGCAAAGTTCCACGAGGATTACAGGATTGATCGCCGCACCATCACCTGAAAGAGCCCGGAAAAGAGTGTCTTCGGCCCACTCGTGAAAAGGCGAATGGGGATCGAAGGCGTAGATCAGAACGTTGGTGTCGAAAAGGGTCACCATTCCCGCGTCGTTTCCCGGAGCGTTTCCCAGCTCATCTTCGGCTTCAGCCCGTATTGCTTCATGCGGCTCCGCAGTTCATCTGGAGACACGGACGTCCGTGGAGCAGGAACCAACTTCGTAAGCTCAAGATGCCCGGACTCCAACTCCCGAAGCTGATAGATCTCTCCCGGTTCTGCGTTCGGAAGAACAACCCTCCGTTTCTGATCGGTTGTCACCGTCTTCATTTAGTGGGATCATCCCACTTTTTAATTGGACCGTCAACTCCACACACCACAGAAGCCTTAGAAACAGAGTCAGGTGAACGCCGAAACAGGGGCATGTTCCAGCCATGCCCATCACTACCCCGATGCCGGACGCCACGGAAGATGAGACTTCCCCAGAATCCGGTTCCGCCGGACACACTTGTCTGCCCTCAGCAATCCGCCAGCAGCTGGCGGTTCTTCCAGACGTAGCTCAGGCCCGAGACGAGGGTCAGGATCAGGGCGATCCAGATCAGCACCTGTCCGAGCAGGTCCGGCCCCAGCCATTTCACCTCGAACACGGGGCGGAACCAGGCCAGCGCGGGCTCCTTCGTGGCGAGCACGACGAGGAAGTAGATCACCGCGATGATCTGGAAGGTCGTTTTGTATTTGCCGAGGTTTTCCGCCGCGAGGACGATCCCGGCGGCCGAGGCGACGAGACGCAGGCCGGTGACGAGGAACTCGCGGGCGAGGATGACGACGACGATCCATGCGGGAAAAACCCCTTGTTCGCAGAGCATCACGAACCCCGCGCACATCAGCACCTTGTCCGCGAGAGGGTCCATCAGCTTGCCGAAGTTCGTGATGAGATTGTGCTTCCGCGCGATCTGGCCGTCGAGCAGGTCGGTGTAGGCCGCGACCGAGAACACGGCCAGCGCGATCGTGCCGGCGTGGGGAATGCCGCCGATGGAGAGGACGGCCACGAAGACGAAGGTCAGTACGAGCCGGGCGACGGTGAGCTGGTTGGGCAGGTTCATGGAGGAGGTCCGTCCCAGCATAAGGCGGGGCGTGAAACGGGGCAAACGGATAAGCTCAAGTCTGCCCTTGGTCTTGCACAGGGAGTTTCTCCCGTGCAGCGTAGGGTCGATGACGGTGGCTTTGGACATTCCCGACGAATTTTCGACGGAGCTCGGAGAGAGCTTTCAGGATCTCGGACGCACCGCCCTCGAAGCCTTGGCGGCGACTGCCTACGACCGGGGCGTGCTTTCGCTCGAGCAAAAGTCCGTCGGCTCCTGCGTCTGCCTTTCCGATGGGAGGCCGAGAGCCTTCTCTCGGACCACGGAGTCTGGCCTGGCACGAGCGTGGAGGAGTTCCGCCGCGATCTTGAGGCGCTCTCCGGGACGCTTCTGGACTCGTGATGGCACTGGTCGTCGTCAGCGACACCTCGGTGTTGTCGATCCTCTCCGAGATTCAGCAACTCGGTCTCTGATCGGAGGGCCATGGTAGAGAAGTTCGTGAGAACTTCTCCCGAGCGGCGCTTAAAGGAACGTCCGGTCGAAATTCTCACTACGGTTCCACTTGAAGGAATGTAGAGGAAGCTGCGAAGCTTCCATCGGTGGTCCGGCGTCGTCCGTGCTTCCGGGGGAACGCTCGCGCGTTCCGCTACGGCCCCTTCGCGATTTGTATGGATGGGCATGATCGTTGATGCGGTGCATCGCGACGGATCTTCGGCCAAGGCAAAGGGTCACGGACAGGTTGATTTTTCCATCGGGTCGATCATGCTGCGGTCCGCCGCTCTCCACGGGCGGCCCCCTAGCCATGCCAGAACCATCCGACACGCCACCAGCGGAAGACCTCGGGACCCTCCTCAAGGTCCGCCGCGAGAAACTGGAGCAGCTCCGTGCGCTCGGCCTCGATCCCTTCGGGAAGGGCTTCGAGACGACCCATGCCCCGGGAGCCTTGCGCGAAACCTTCGCGGAGGGCCTGGACGTGCGAATCGCGGGCCGCATCACCGCCCAGCGGGACATGGGCAAGAGCCATTTCCTCGACCTCTCCGACCTGAACGGACGCATCCAGATCTTCGTGAACAAGGGTGCCGTCGGCGAGGAGCGATGGGCCGCCTACAAGCTGCTCGACATCGGCGACTGGATCGGAGTCGCGGGCGAGACCTTCCTCACGAAGACGGGCGAACCCTCGGTGAAGGTCCACGAGGTCACGGTGCTGTCGAAGTCGCTCCGTCCCATGCCCTCGAAGTGGCACGGCGTGGTCGATCCGCAGATCAAATACCGCCAGCGCTACCTCGACCTGATCGCGAACGAGCGCTCGCGCGAGATCTTCAAGAAGCGCTCGCTGATGGTCGCGGAGATCCGCCGCTATCTGCAGGACCGCGGCTTCTACGAGGTCGAGACGCCGATGCTCCAGGACGTGCCCGGCGGTGCGGCGGCGCAGCCCTTCGAGACGCGCCACAACGCGCTGGGAATGGACATGTATCTGCGCATCGCGCCCGAGCTCTACCTGAAGCGCCTGCTCGTCGGCGGCTTCGAGAAGGTCTTCGAGCTGAACCGCAGCTTCCGCAACGAGGGCATCAGCCGCCGCCACAATCCCGAGTTCACCATGCTGGAGGCCTACTGGGCCTATGCGGATTTCGAGAAGATGGCGGATATGGTCGAGGATCTCGTCTGCCATCTCGCGGAAAAGTTCTGCGGCGGGCTCAAGATCGAGCACTGCGATGCCGAAGGCAATGTGACGAAGACCATCGACCTCTCGCGGCCTTGGCGGCGCGCTCCCTACCGCGAGCTGGTCGCCGGTGCCGCTGGTGCGGACTGGTGGGATCTGGACACCGCCGGACGCCGCGCCCGCTGCGCAGAGCTGGGCGTCGAGATCTCCCCGGACATGGAGGACTACGAGATCTCGCAGCAGGTCTTCGAGAAGCTCGTCGAGGAGAAGACGGTCGATCCCGTCTTCGTCACCCACGTCTCGAAGGAGCTGGTCCCGCTGGCGAAGCAGAATGCAAAGGACGATTCCATCGTCGATGTCTACGAGCTGATCATCAACGGAGCGGAGATTTCGCCGGGCTATTCCGAGCTGAACGATCCCGACGTGCAGCGCCGCCGCCTTGAGGAGCAGGCCGGCGAGGAGATCCAGAAGATCGATGAGGATTTCCTCCTCGCGCTGGAGTATGGGATGCCCCCGGCCGGCGGCATCGGGATCGGCATCGACCGCCTCATGATGATGCTGACGGGGGCCGAGTCGATCCGCGATGTGGTCCTCTTCCCGCAGTTGAAGCGGAGGGAGTAGCGGCCTTTGGCCGCAGTGAAAGGTGGGGAGGCGCTGCGCGCCAGTGAAAGGTGAAAGATCTCTGGAGCGGGTGATCGACGGTTTTATTTGGAGTTTATCGAGTTTATCTTTTTCTTGTAAACTGGATAATCTGTCTATAAACTTTCCTCCATGGATCCGGTTCACAACCCTTTTGCGCCTGGAGCCGGAACGCCTCCGCCGGAATTGGCGGGTCGGGACGAGTTGCAGGAAACCGTTCGCATCGCCTTGCAGCGAATCCGCCTGGGGCGCCCGGCGAAGAGCCTTCTGATGGTCGGTTTGCGCGGGGTCGGCAAGACCGTGCTGCTGGACCGGATGCGGGATGACGCGGAGGCCGAAGGCATCCATACCCTGCGGGTGGAGGCCCCCGAGCTCCGTTCCTTGCCCGCCATTCTCGCGCCCCAGCTACGTCAGGCGTTGCTCCGGCTCTCCCGCAACGAGAAGGCGAAGGATTTCGCCCATCGGGCTCTCCGCGCCCTCGCCGGGTTCGCGAAATCGCTGAGAGTGAAATACGACGACATCGAGGTTGGCCTCGATTTCGAGCCCGAACCCGGCCTGGCCGACAATGGCGACCTGGAGCACGACTTGCAGGACTTGCTTGGAGCAGCCGGCACCGCAGCACAGAAGGCGGGCACGGCTCTTGCTCTGTTCATCGACGAACTCCAATATGTCGCGGAGGCGGAGCTGGCAGCGCTCATCACTGCGCTGCACCGAGCAGGACAACGCCAGCTGCCGGTGGCACTGGTCGGGGCCGGGCTGCCCCAGCTGCGCGGGCGGATGGGAAGGGCGAAATCCTACGCCGAACGCCTTTTCGACTTTCCCGAAATCGGGCCACTGTCTCCCGAAGCAGCGAGGGAGGCAATCCGGAACCCGATTCTGGACGAGGGAGCGGAAATCGAGGAGGGCGCCTTGGAACGCATTGTCGAGCAGACCCATCGCTACCCCTACTTCCTGCAGGAGTGGGGGAAACATGCCTGGGACGCCGCCGAGCAATCCCCGATCACGCTCGCGGATGTCGAATCCGCCTCGATCACCGTCGTGGCCGCTCTCGACGAGAGTTTCTTCAGAGTTCGTTTCGACCGCCTCACTCCGATGGAGAAGCGATATCTCCGGGCCATGGCCGATCTCGGGCCCGGCCCCCATCGTTCCGGCGACATCGCGGAGCGGCTCAAGCGGGAGGTGACTTCGCTGGGGCCGACACGGAACAACCTGATCGCGAAGGGGATGATCTGGAGCCCGAGCCACGGGGACACAGCCTTCACCGTGCCTCTCTTCGACCCATTCATGCGCCGGATCATGCCGGGGGATGATTGGATGGACTGAAGGGAACCTCGAAAAACCTCGTGACGGAACCTCTTTGAGAAATGTTGGTTGGGATCCAGCGGCTGCTGCCGATCACTTTTCAAACCGACCCTTCGGGCTGCGGCCCTTTTTCCGCCTCGCTTCGTTGCTCGTCAGTCATGGAGCTCGCTCCACTCCTTCCTCGCGCCTTGCGAGACGCAAAAAATGACTCGCAGGCTTCCATCACAAGGTTTTTCGAGGCTCCCTGAAACCCAAGGCCGGAATCCTCCCCTACAGCCGCCCCGCCACCTCCTTCGCGAAATAGGTCAGGATCATGTCAGCTCCGGCGCGCTTGATGCCGATGAGCGACTCCATCGCAACTTTCTCCTCGTCGATCCAGCCATCCTTGGCCGCGGATTTGATCATCAAATACTCGCCGCTGACCTGGTAGGCGGCGATGGGCAGGTCGAAGGCGTCGCGCAGGGTGCGGATCACATCGAGATAGGGTCCGGCCGGCTTCACCATGAGCATGTCGGCTCCCTCGGCGGCATCGAGCTCGGCTTCGCGGAGTGCCTCGCGGCGGTTGGCGGGGTCCATCTGGTAGGTCTTCTTGTCGCCGGCCTTGGGCGCGGAATCGAGGGCTCCGCGGAAGGGACCGTAGTAGGCCGACGCATACTTCGCGGCGTAGCTGAGGATCGAGACCTCCTCGTGTCCGGCGGCGTCGAGGGCGGCGCGGATCTGGCCGACGCGGCCATCCATCATGTCGCTGGGCGCGACGATGTCGGCTCCGGCCTCGGCGTGGCAAAGCGCCTGACGGCAGAGCACGGCGACGGTCTCGTCATTGAGGATGCGGAGATCGCCCGAGGGACTGGCTTCGACAATTCCGTCGTGGCCGTCGGAATTGTAGGGATCGAGGGCGACGTCGGTGATGACGGCCATGCCGGGATAGGCCGCCTTCAGCGCGCGGATGGCGCGGGGGACGAGTCCGTCGGGATTGTGGCATTCCTCGCCCCGGGGAGTCTTCAAGGAATCGTCGATCTTCGGGAAAAGGACGACGGCCCGGACCCCGGCCTGCCAGGCCTCCCCGACTTCGCCGACGAGCCCTTCGAGACTCCAGCGCACGCAGCCGGGCATGGAGACGATAGGCGTGTTCTCCGGGTCCTCGTGGAGGAAGAGAGGATAGATGAGGTCGGCGGGATGGAGGACCGTTTCCCGGACGAGACCGCGCA
>CAYSZN010000164.1:0-7334 GCA_964435425.1 uncultured Akkermansia sp.
TCCAAGGCGTGCGTCCCCTCCACATCGGGGGAATCCCGAAGCTGAACACCACCGTCGTCGCCGTGGGCTACCCCATCGGAGGCGACCGCATCTCGGTCACGCGCGGGGTCGTCTCGCGCATCGACTTCCGCGGCTACAGCCACTCGGGCATCGACAACCACCTCGCCATCCAGATCGACGCGGCGATCAATCCGGGGAACTCCGGCGGCCCCGTCCTGCAGAACAACCAGGTCGTCGGCGTCGCCTTCCAGGGCTACAGCGGCGACGTCGCGCAGAACACGGGCTACATGATCCCCGTGCCGGTGATCGCCCGCTTTCTCAAGGACGTCGAGGACGGCAGCTACGACCGCTATGTCGATCTCGCGACGAGCTTCCTCAATCTCCTCAACCCCGCCCAGCGGCGCGCTCTGGGGCTGCCCAACGACGGCGTCGGCGTGATGGTGGCGCAGGCCGACGCGGCGGGTTCCGCGGGCGGCGTCCTGAAGACCAAGGACGTGCTCCTCTCCATCGACGGGCATCCCGTCGCCTCCGACGGCTTCATCGAGATCGAAGGCGAGCG
This sequence comes from uncultured Akkermansia sp., assembly GCA_964435425.1. Classification (GTDB taxonomy): domain Bacteria; phylum Verrucomicrobiota; class Verrucomicrobiia; order Verrucomicrobiales; family DEV007; genus Arctic95D-9. The sequence goes on from CAYSZN010000164.1 coordinate 560, forward strand.
CGTCGACCTGAACGAGATCATCGAGCGGAAGTTCGCCGGCGACACCGTGGCCCTCGAGGTCTGGCGCGACGGCCAGCGCGAGGAGCTGACGGTGACGCTGAAGCGCTTCATCCCCTACCTCATCCAGGGCATCCAGTACGACCGACAGCCGAACTTCGTCCTCTACGCCGGACTCCAGTTCCAGCCGCTCGACCGCAGCATGATGGGCGCCCACAGCATCACCGACCTCCGCACCCGCTACTACTACGGATTCTTCGGCGAGCACGAGATCTACCGCGAGCGTCCCCAGGTCATCGTCCTCACCGAAGTCCTCCCCGACGCGACGAACACGCATATCCAGGCCTTCAAGCACCTTGTCGTCGATTCGATCAACGGGAAGAAGATCACCCTGCTGCAGGACGTCTACGACGCCTTCCACGGCGATTTCCACGAGGAGGGACGCGAGGCCTACCACGTCGTCCGCCTCGTCGGGGAGACCCGTCCGCTGGTCATGAAGCGCAAGGACGCGGGCGTCGCCCACGACCGCATCAAGGGGCAGTACAACGTCTCGTTCGACCATTTCATCGAGCGTCCCGAGATTCTCGAGCTGGAGGGATTGATCCAGACCGATGGCGAAATGCCCGCCGACGGGGCCGAACCCGAAGAGAAGCCGTCCCCGGAACCCGAAGCCGATCCCGAAGCGCCTGCGGAGGATGCCGCGCCCGCGAAGAAAGCCGCCTGATCCGCCAGCTACGAACCCACTGCCACGATGTCCGCCCTCCGTCCCCTCCTCTGCCTCTGCCTGCTCCTGCCCGCCGTCCCCGCGATGGCCCAGAAGTCGGCTCCCGAGAAATCCATCGTCCGCGTCAACGCGACCCTGCAGGACTACAGCTTCCTCCGCCCATGGGAAAAGGGCGCGCCCACCCCGCGGCGCGGCCTCGGCGCCGTGCTCGAGGGCAACCGCGTCCTCATCACTGCGGAGATGTGCGTGAACTCGACCTTCCTCGAGCTGGAGCATCCCTCCAGCGGCGCCCGCGCCACCGCCCGCATCGCCGGGATCGACTACGAGGCGAACCTCGCCGTGCTGGAGCCGGTCGACGAGGGCGCCAAGGTCTTCGCCGGTCTCGAGCCCCTCGTGCTCGACGAGTCCGTCGTGCCCGGCGAGACCTGCGAGGTCTGGCAGATCGAGGACAACGGGAACGGCGTCTCCACCGACGTCGAGGTGCTGCGCGTCGACGTGGGGCGCTACTTCATCCCCGGCTCCGTCTTCCTCATCTACCAGGTGAAGGGCTCCCTCCAGGCCCGGACGAACAGCTTCACTCTGCCGGTGGTGAAGGACGGCAAGCTCGTCGGCATGCTCCTCAGCTACTCGTCGAAGGAGCAGACCGCCAGCGTCCTGCCCGCTCCGATCATCAACGCCTTCCTCGCCGATCTCTCGGATGGAAACTACGAGGGCTTCCCCAATCTCGGCATCGCCCTCGCGCCGACCCTCGACGAGACGTTCAGGGAGTTCACCGGCATCGCCGACGAGGAGGGCGGCATCTTCGTCCGCGAAGTCAGCAAGGGCAGCTCCGCCGACCAGGGGGGGATCGAGAAGGGCGACGTCATCCTCACCATCGGCGGGCAGGCCATCGATCCGCGCGGCAACTTCGACCATCCGAAATACGGGAAGCTGAGCTTCTCCCATCTCGTCCGCGGCGGGGCCAAGGTCGGCGACACGGTGAAGCTCGACCTGATCCGCGACGGCAAGCCGCTCAGCCTCGACGTGCCGCTGTCCCGGAAGCGGCCGGAGGATTTCCTCGTCGATCCCTACATGTTCGACCGGGGGCCGAAATACTTCATCTTCGGCGGGCTCATCTTCCAGGAGCTGACCCTGCCCTACCTCGAGAGCTGGGGCGAGGACTGGACCAACCGCGCCCCCTTCAACCTCGTCTACGCCAACGCCGACCCGCAGCTCTACGAGGAGGAGGGACGCGAGAAGCTCGTCTTCCTCAGCAACGTGCTCAAGACCCCCAGCACCCTCGGCTACGAGTCCGTCAACTCCGTCGTCGTGACCAAGGTGAACGGCATCTTCATCCGGAACATCCGCGACCTCGCCGCCGCCTTCGCCGCCGTGCCCTCGGACGGTCTCCACACGATCGAGTTCGACGACTACCCGATGGTGATCTACGTCGAGGACCGCACCTCCCGCCTCGTCAACCAGCAGCTCCTGCAATACGGGATCGGGCAGTTGGAGCGGCTGGAATAAAATCCGAAGCTCGAAATCCGAAGCTGGCCATGGGGGGGCGGAAGAGTCGCCTTTTCCGCTACGAAAGGTGCGAAGCGCATCGCCGTAGAGAAGTTCGTGAGAACTTCTCCCCGACCGGCCCTCCAATGGACGTCCGTCGAAATTCTCACGAACGTCGCTACGGCTTCGAGTTTCGGGTTTCCCAAGCAGCACCTACCGCTTCCAGCCCACGGGCTGGGTCCAGGCCTGCTCGTGCTGGCCTTCGAAGGAGGGATTGGGATGCTTGCGCGAGGAGGTCACGGTGGCGCGGAGGTAGAGGGCGTCGTCGGGGATGACGAAGGAGGCGGAATTTCCCACGACGCTCGCGAAGACCTCGCCGATGCCGGTCTTCTCCGCTGCCGCGTCGTAGCCGCGCCGGGTTCCGATGAAGGCGGTGGTGAACTCGACGCCCTCGACGGGCGCGATCTCGAGGGAGAGGGTGCCGGTGGCGGCATTGTAGCGGATCGCGTCGAGGACGACGCCGGAGCTGGGGTAGAACTTCCCTTCGCGCATCGCCCCGACGATGGCGTCGCCGTCGAGGCGCTCCGCTCCGACGAAGATCCAGCCGCGGCCCGGAGAGACGTCCTCGCCGTGGTAGGTGTGCGAGTCGTCCGAGGCCACGCCGAGCAGCGGGGGATAGCCGAGTTCGGCCAGGCGGATGGTGTTGGCGATGTCCCAGATTTTTTCGTCGCCGGGGCGGGTCTCGTCGCCGGGATGGTTGACGCCGGGGTGCCCGTTGTAGACCTCGAAGAACCCGCCTTCGGCCACGTCGGCGAGGTCCTCGGCGGTGAGCGCCCACTGGAAGTTCGGATGGTTCAGATGCGCGAGGATGGGACGGGGCGAGCGTTCCGCCCGGGCGGCGATCGTCCTCATGCTCTGCCGCAGGACTTCGCGGGGGGACAGCTCGGCGTCCACGACCGGCTGGATCACCTCGTCGAGGTTGATGATGTTGATGTGGACCGGCTTCTTCTGGCCCGAGTTCGACATCTCCTCGGCGGGCAGCAGGTAGAACTCGCCCGGTTTCTCCAGCAGGGCCCGGCATTCGGCGAGGGTCTTCAGCACGATGCCCTCCTTGCCGTCGCGGGTCTCCCGCTTCAGCCAGTCCTTCCCGAAGCGGGCCTCGGCCTTCGTCACCGCATCCCGTCCGACGGCTTTCTGGCGCTTGCGGATGGTCTCGAGATCGACCCACTTCTCGCCCTCGAGAAGGACGTTGTGGTCGCTCATGCCGACGAAGTCGTAGCCCTTCGACCGGTACCAGTCGAAGATCATCTCGGGGAAGTCGTTCCCGTCGCTCCAGAGCGAATGGGTGTGGGTGTTGCCCTTGAACCAGGCGCGGGTGTCGTGGTCCTGCGCGGCGAGTGGAAGGGCGAGGCTGGAGAGCAGCAGCAGAGGGAGAGGTCTCATCCGCCCAGACTAGGCGGAGGAATGACGGGATGTCGATGGCATGATCGTGGTGGCGCGATTCACTCGATTCGGATCGACTTGGGGTCGAAGCCGACCGGCGGATAGCGCATGTCGAGCGCGTCGAGCGTCCGCACGAGGATGTCGGCGACGACGAGATCGCGGTACCATTTCCGGTCGGCGGGCACGACATACCAGGGCGTGTGGTCGGTGCTCGTCTCGGAGAAGACCTCGCCGTAGGCCTCCATGAACTTCGGCCAGAGCGCCCGGTCGTCGAGGTCGCCGGGATTGAACTTCCAGTGCTTGTCGGGCTCGTCGAGGCGGGCCTGGAGACGGGCCTTCTGCTCGTCCTTCGAGATGTGGAGGAAGATCTTCACGATCGTCGTGCCCTCCTCGGCGAGCATCCTCTCGAACTCGACGATGTGGCGGTAGCGCCGCGACCAGACCGCCTTCGGGAAGATCTCGCGGACGCGCACGGCGACGATGTCCTCGTAGTGGCTGCGGTTGAAGATGACGGCCTCGCCGTTCCCCGGCACCTCCTTGTGGACGCGCCAGAGGTAGTCGTGGGCCAGCTCGGCCGCGCTGGGGCGCTTGAAGGCGGCCACGCGGACGCCCTGGGGATCCATCTTGTCGAAGATCTTGCGGATGGTGCCGTCCTTGCCGCCAGTGTCCATCGCCTGGAGGATGACGAGGAGGCGGTGCCTGCCTTCGGCGTAGAGGCGGGTCTGGAGCTCGTCGATGCGGTCCTCCAGCTTGTCGAACCGGCCTTCGCCTTCCTTCTTGGAAACGGGAAAGAGAGTCTCGTCCGAGGTGGGGAAGGTGTCGAGATCCACATGCTGGCCGGGACGGATGCGGAAGGGATGGTCGTACAGGGAAGGGGAGGGCATGGCGCGAGACTAGCAGCGCCCCGGTGCGGGACACAAGGGAATTGGGCGAAAATTCTCTCCGCTTTCCGCGGACTGCCGGGTTCGACGGGGCGTCTGGGTACTCGAAAGAAAGATTGAAGGAAACGCCTTTTCCGATTTGAATAGGGGTGTGAAAACCACCCTGCTCCGGCTCTCCTTCGTGCTGGCCATCGTTCTCGCGGTCGGCTTCCTCTCCTCGTGTCACTCCGATCCGCATCCCTACTACGGGGGGAACTACGGCGGTTCCTACGGGGGCTACTACGGACATCGAGGAGGCTACTACGGCCCGCCCCCGGGCTACTACTCGAGCGGGTATTACCGGAGCCGGAACTACTATCCCCATCCGGGCGACTACGGCTACCGCCATCGGGGGAGCTACGCTCCCTACTACGCGCCTCGTCCCAATCCGGGCCGGGGCCCGGGATACGGTGGCGGCTCGGGTGGAGGAGGCGCGCACAGCCCCAGGGGTGGCGGACAGACTGTCGGGCGCGGCCAGGTCCATGCGCCGCAGCCTCCGCAGGGGCCGGGACGTGGACGACCGGCAGCGGGCGGTGGCCAAAGCTATGGCAATACCCGCGCCACGGGACGTCCCGTGACCACCCCTGCCTCTCCCCCGCCGCAGAAGGAGAAGGGCAGCGGTGGTGGCGGTTCCCAGCGCCAGCGCCGCCGCTGAGGCGGGCAGGACTTCCAGGCTACCGGGATCGCGCCCCGTTTTTGGTGGCCTCGGCGGGAGGGAGGGGATACAAGCGAAGAGGAACTCAACCCTCTCCAGCCGATGACCCGACCCTGTGCCCTTCCCTTTCCGACAGCCCTCGGGCTGACCGCCGCCCTGCTTTCCACGGTGCTTCTTCCCTGTTCCGTCTGGGGAGACGACCTTCCCCTGAACGCCGCGGGCCGCCCCGTCGAGGGGGCTCTGGAACCGTTCCTCGGCGAGGCCTTCCTCGAGAAGCACCTCGTCTTCGAAGGCGAGGATCGGGTGCGCGAGCCCTATTTGGCCATCGCCCTCGACGGCACGGTTCTCGCGATGCGGAACTACGACAAGCTCCTCCGCCGCAGCGAGGACGGTGGGCGGACCTGGGGAGAGATCGAGGAGGTGCCCTTCGGCTTTCTCGACAGCAACTTCATCGTCGACGAGAACACCGGCGATATCCTGACGGTCCGTCTGTGGGATGGAAAGGACCGGCTCTGGCGGAGCAAGGACCATGGTAGGACCTGGACCGAGCAGCCCATCGCCGTGAAGCCCAACGAGGTGATGAAGTGGATGGAGCGCAGCGGCTTCAAGACCCGCGGCGTCCACGACGACAAGGATGACGACCGCTTCTACATCCTCCACGCCAACGCCAGCGAAGGCGGCCTGACCCTGCGCCATGGTCCGCACCGTGGCCGGCTCATCGTCTCCGCCACCTTCCGCCCCCTCGCCAAGGAGCACCCCTCGGACCGCAAGCCCGTCGATGGCATCTACAGTTGCGCGATCTACAGCGACGACGGCGGCGCCACCTGGCAGGTCAGTGGCCTCTTTCCCGAGGCGACGACCGAGGAGGCGGCCATCGCGGAGCTTGGCGATGGACGCCTCTACTTCAATTCCCGCAGCTGCAGCGGCTACTACGACAAGGCCTTCGCCCGCGAGCTGCGGCCCGACGAGATCTACCGGCGCGAGGCCTGGAGCGATGACGGCGGCGCGACTTGGGACGGGCTGCGCGTCAGTCCCGTGCTCGTCGACGGCGGTGGCTACGGTCGCGGCTACGGGCTGAAGGGCGGGCTCGTCCGCCTGCCGGTGAAGGGGCGCGACATCCTCCTCTACAGCAACGCCGACACCGCCGGCGGCGAGCGCGAGCGGCTCACCCTGTGGGCGAGCTTCGACGGCGGCCAGACCTGGCCGGTGAAGCGGCTCCTCAACGAGTCGCACAGCGCCTATTCCTCCATCGAGACCGGTCGCCCCGGAACGCCCGAGGAAGGCGTGGTCTACGTGCTCTTCGAAGGCGGCCCGAAGGGCCGATACACCGCGATGCAGCTCGCGCGGCTCAATCTCTCGTGGATCCTCGCAGGCGAGCCGACCGGCAACGGCGAGGTGCCGGAGTGGGTGAGGTGAGGGGTTTGGTAGGGGAATGCTTCGCACGGACGCGGCCTGATCCGAATGGCGTTAGCGATCTGTCAGGATTGAAGCGATGCATTGGTCAAGCCCTCGGGAAGATCGACGGACCGCCGCACTCCATGACGCTGCCGC
>CAYSZN010000165.1:0-7334 GCA_964435425.1 uncultured Akkermansia sp.
GCCTCGGCGTAGACCTCGTCGGCGCAGCGGACGGAGAACTCGAGGGCCGCGACCTCGTCGGCGTCCTTGCGGCGGCGGAGATACTGGTAGTCCGTGGAGATGTCGCGGCAGGCCGGTCCCTCGATCAGCGCGGCGGGCGTCTGCTGCTCTGTGCCGACGCGCTTCAGTCCGGCGAGCCGGGGATTCAGGATCTCCGTGACGCAGGCGCTGAGATTGGGCCGGAGGGTGCAGAAGTCGTTCGGAACGTAGGAGAGGACCTCGTCCACTGCCGGCGCGTCGGGCGATTCCTCGTGGGAGACGAGGACCGTGCCGCCGCCGGTCTCCACCAGCAGGGCCACGGGCGTGAGCGGCTGCCCGTGCCAGTGGCCGCCGAGCGAATGGATGTAGTGCCGGTCGAAGAAGACGGCGCCGTCGAGCTCCTGCGCGGCGAGGTAGGTGCGGAGACGGTCCTGACGCGCGCGGCAGAGGGTCGGGTCGAGTTTGGGAAAGGATCCGGGCATGGGGCGGAGGATAACCCCCGGGCGGAGCGGGGGGCAAGGACGGAAATGGCCCACGATGGCGGGGGGCGACAGGAGGACTTGCCAGACGGCCTGGTTTCCCCTTATCTTGGCCCCATGCGCCACCATCGTCTCGCCGTCCTCGGGTTCCTCTGCGCCACGGGCCTGTGGTGTCGCCGCGCCATCGTCCTCGGATGCCTCCTCGCTGCGTCGGCGCTCTGCTTTGCGGGGGGGAAGCAGTACAAGCTCTACCTCGTCACCTTCCATGTCGAGGGCGAGGAGACGGACAACCCCAAGATGATCACGCCGGTGAAGCTGGGGCAGGAGCACCGGCAGTACTATTTCAGCAAGATCCCGACCTTCACCGACAAGGACATCGCGTGGTTCTATCCCTTCACCGCTTCGGACGGGGTCTCCTACGGGGCCGCCTTCCGCTTCAAGGAGCACGCTGCGGTGGAGCTGAAGGCCATCACCCTGACGAATCAGGGCAAGCTGCTCGGTCTGCGTTGCTCCGACGCTCCGCTCCAGGCCGTCCTCATCGACAGGCCCGTCGACGACGGCGTCGTCGTGATCTGGAGCGGCCTCCAGCAGCGGCATCTCCAGGAGTTCCGGAAGCGCTTCCCCCACGTCGACGACTACAAGCCGAAGGCCGGTCCCCAGTTCGCGTCGCCGAATTAGGGGAAGTGTTTTAGTTTTCAGTGTTCAGTTTTCAGTGGCGGAGGGAGCTGTAGCGAAGTCCGTGAGAACTTCGGCGAGCCTGCCTTTCCAACTGCGGCGCAGCCAAATAGAGGGATTGGGTGGTCGCGAAATGGTTAAGATGTGTTAAAGGTTTTGGGAACGTCCCCCGATTCCCGATATGCCACGGATTTCTGCCTGTTTCCTCGCCCTGTTCCTGCTCGGTGCCAGTCCGCTCCTGGCCGGGCCGCTCGGGCTCGTGCTGCCCACCGACAACGACGCGATCTTCTCGGATCCCTCTCAGTTCTATATGTACACGGACCGGAACTTCGAGGGAGTCCGGTCGAAGCCATGGAGCGGCGGGGGCTACGGATTCACCCGCGACCAGAAGCGCACCGCTGCCGGCATCCTCCTGACCCGCCTCCACGAGGGCGTCGACATCCGTCCGGTGCGGCGAGACTCGGCCGGCGAGCCTCTCGACGACGTCCGCTCCATCGCCCAGGGCACGGTGGTCTACGTCAACGGCCCCTCGAGCCCGAGCAACTACGGGCTCTACATCGTCGTCCACCACGACTGGGGCGACGGACCCTTCTTCTCCCTATACGCCCACCTTAGAACTGCGTCGGTGAAGCCGGGACAGCCGGTCGCGGCGGGCGAGACGCTGGGCCGCATGGGCTACACCGGGGCGGGGATCAACCGCGAGCGGGCCCATGTCCACGTCGAGCTGAACTTCCTCCTCAGCGACCGCTTCAAGGTCTGGCACGACCGCCATTTCACGACGAAGAACCACCACGGCATCTACAACGGCATCAATCTGACGGGACTCGACATCGCGGCGCTCTTCCTCGCGCATCGCGCCAACCCGGCGATCACCATTCCCGAATTCCTCGCGAGCCAGACGGAGATCCACTACAAGGTGCTCGTTCCGAAGGGCGGCGATCTCCATTTCCTCCGGCGCTATCCGTGGCTCGGGCGGGATCTCGACAAGGTCCGCTCTCCGAAGGGCTGGGAGATCGCCTTCGCCGCCACGGGGGTGCCCCTCGAGATCCGCCCCAGCGCGACGGCAGGACCGAACCCGACCGTCACCTACGTGAAGCCGACGGTGGGGAACCATTCCGACTTCACCGTGGGCCGTCTCACCGGCACGGGGAGCAGCGCGACGCTGACGCCCTCCGGCACGCGCTACCTCCAGCTCATCACGGACTCGTTTTGATCCGGAGTCTTGTCGGGAGGGCGGACATCAGGTAGATTCCGGGGCATGACCGGAATGGCACTGACTTAAGCGGACGCCATGACCGTCCGATGGAGTCCGGTAGGGACGCACCGCCGGGGCGTCCACGCCGCTTGGCCCCTACTTCCGCGACAGACGCTTCGCGCCAACACGGGTCAATCGTCCCTGGTTTCGTCGAAATCATGCCTGAATCCCGTGCCATTCGGGCATGACTGCCCTTCTCTCCATCGCTTCGGAGCCAAAAGGTAGCCCCGACCGGCCCGGTCGAGGGGAGATCGTCGTTAGGACGTTCGATTGGCCGCGCGGGCCGCACGTCCCTACCACAGCCACCACGGCGATAGGCGGCATACGGAGTCCTACCCGATCACCTCCTCGAAAATCCCGCCGCCGAGGAGCCGCTCGCCTTCGTAGAAGGCGCAGATCTGTCCGGGGGTGAGGGCTCGCTGCGGTTTGGCGAAGGTCAGGATGGCCGTCTCGTCGTCGAGGAACTCCGCCGTCACCGGCACGGCCTCGGAGCGATAGCGCGGTTGGGCGAGGAGGTCTTTCGTCTCGCGGAGCGGTCGGTTCGTTGCCGAAAGGCTCCCGACGCGGCAGCGTGTGGCGTAGAGGCCGGGCGTGTCGGTCCCGTCGAAGGCGACGACGAGCTCGTTCGTCGCGGGTCGCTTCGCGACGACGACGTAGGCCTTGCCGAAGGTGTTCGAGGGCACTCCGAGACCCTTGCGCTGGCCGAGGGTGTGCAGGTGTAGCCCGCGGTGGCGGCCGACCTTCTCGCCCTTCAGGTTCACGATGTCGCCGGGCTGGTCGGGGATGTAGTGGGCGAGGAAGTCGGTCATGCGGATCTGCCCGATGAAGCAGATGCCCTGGCTGTCCTTCTTCGCCGCGACCGGGATGCCGAAGCGCTCCGCCTCGCGGCGCACTTCGGGTTTCGAGAGGTGTCCGATGGGGAAGAGGGCGGGGCGGATCTGCTCCTGTTGCAGCAAGGCGAGGAAATAGCTCTGGTCCTTGCCCGGCGCGCCCCGCAGGAGATCGACCGAGCCGTCGCCGTGCTCCTCGCGCTGCGCGTAGTGGCCGGTGGCGAGATGCTCGAAGCCCTGGGCGGCGGCGAACTCGCGGAAGAGGCCGAACTTCATCTCGCGGTTGCACATCACGTCCGGGTTCGGGGTGACGCCGTCCCGGTAGCCGGAGAGGAGGTAGTCGACGACGCGGTCGCGGTATTCCTCGGTGAGGCTGAGGATGCGGAACTCGATCCCGAGATGCTCGCACACCGCGCGGGCGTCGCGGATGTCCTGCTCCCAGGGGCAGTCGCCCGGCAGGCCTTCCTCGTTCGTCCAGTTCTTCATATAGGCACCGACGACCTCGTGCCCCTGCTCAAGTAGGAGCGCCGCCGCCACGCTGGAGTCCACGCCGCCGGACATCGCCATCAGGATCTTCGCCATCGGAGAACCTAGCCTAGGATCGAGCGCTCTTCATACTCTTACTCCTACTCTTGCTCCTGCCTCTTCCTCGGACTTCGAAGTTTTGGAGTAGGAAGTATGAGGATGAGTAAGAGTAAGGGGCTTTCACCTCTCACGCGGTCGCAGGCCGGTCCCTCCCTGTCGCCAGCCGCATGATCGCCTCCTCGCCGAGGGCTTCGCGGGGCAGCTCTCCGGCGAGGCGGCCCTCGTGCATCACGAGAGCGCGGTCGGACATGCCGATGACCTCCTCCAGTTCGCTCGAGACGAAGAGGATTGCGACGCCCTGGCGGGCCAGTTCCTCCATCAGGGCGTAGATCTCGCGCTTTGCCCCGATGTCGATGCCGCGGGTCGGCTCGTCGAGGAGGAGGACCTTCGGCTTCATCGCCAGCCACTTGCCGAGCACGACCTTCTGCTGGTTGCCGCCGGAGAGGAAGCGGACGATCTGGCGCGGCGAGGGAGTCTTGATCCGCATCCGGTGCGTCATCTCCTCGGCGAGCTCGCGCTCGGCGGCGAAATTGAGGAAGCCGGCCCGTTGGTCGCGGGCGATGGAGGCGAGGGAGAGATTGTCGGCCACGGCCATCCCGAGGATCAGCCCCTGCTGTTTCCGGTCTTCCGGCACGAGGGCGATTCCGGCGGCGATCGCGATACCCGGATTGGAGATCGTCGTCGGAACGCCTCCCACGGAAACCGTCCCGCCCCGTGCGGGAGTGATCCCGAAGAGCGTCTGGAGCACTTCCGTCCGGCCCGCGCCGACGAGCCCGGCCATGCCGACGATCTCCCCGGCGCGGAGCTCGAAGGAGATCTCGTGGCCGGGATGCGCGGGCGTGCGCAGGCCGGCCACGGAGAGGGCGACCTCGCCCGGCGGATGGGGCTCGTGCGCATAGAACTGCGAGAGGTCGCGGCCGACCATCAGCGAGACCATGCGGTCGTGGGTGATCTCGCCTCGCGCCAGCTCGCCGGCGTTCTCCCCGTCGCGCAGCACCACGACACGGTCGGCCAGCTCGACGACCTCGCCGAGACGGTGGGAGATGTAGAGGATGCTGACGCCGTTCCTCCGCAGATCCTTCACCACCTCGAAGAGTCGCTCCGCCTCGCCCTGGGAAAGGCTCGACGTCGGCTCGTCCATGATGAGGAGACGGGCATCGGTGGAGAGGGCCTTGGCGATTTCCACGAGCTGCTGACGTCCGATGGGCAGGTCGCCGACGAGGGTGGCGGGGGCGAGGTCGAGGCCGACCCGCGCGAGCAGCTCCCGCGAGCGCGAGGCGATCTCGCGTTCGTCGATCAGGCCCCGTCGGGTCGGCTCGCGGCCCAGGAAGAGGTTGGCTCCGACGCTGAGGTTCGTGGCGAGGTTCAGCTCCTGGTGGATGAGGGCGATCCCGTGGGCCAGTCCTTCCTGCACCGAGCGGATGGACACCGGCTGACCATCGAGACGGATTTCGCCCGTGTCGGCGGTCTGCACGCCGGCGAGGATCTTCATCAGCGTGCTCTTCCCCGCGCCGTTCTCCCCGAGCACCGCGACGACTTCTCCCGCATCGACGGAGAAGCTGACGCCCCGCAGAGCCCGCACCCCGGGGAAGGATTTTCCGATTTCCGATACTTCCAGCAACGCCGACATGGACGGAAGCCTAGCAAATCCGCACCTCCCGGCGAGCTTTTTCGTCGGATAGGATCGGCGCGAAGCGGCTCACCGGGACGGTTCGCCTCACCCAGTTGCCTTCGAGCCAGTCGGTCCCTCCCGCGCGGACGCCCCGGCGGTGCGTCCCTACCGGCACGAAATCCGAAGCGTCCCAGCTTGAAACTTCAAACCTTGAATCTGAACCCCCTCCCGAGGCGTTAGCCCTGGCGATCCGGGGGCGGCAGGCTGCGGTTCTCACCAGGTCTTCACATTGTCCTTCCACGTGTCGAAGTTCCCATCCTTGCCGGCGGACCAGACGATGATGCTTTCCGGGAGGCGTGTGCCGGGGGCTTCGGGATTTTCGATCCGGTTGTCCCTGTCGGTGTCGAAGCGGATGCGGTAGTGCTTGCCCCATGGGTCCCACAGCTCTCCGCTGCTCTGCTCGTCGAGGGCGAGGCCGCTTCGGTAGCCGCCTCCGCGCATCGGCTTGGCGACCCGGCCTGTGAAGAAGGCGATGTCGCGAGGATTGCGTTTCGTGGCTGTCGCCTTCTCTGTCCCCATGAGGATGTCCATGAGCCGATGGTCGCTGTCGAGGGTGATGTCTTGGCCGGGATCAAGGACGGGATATTCCCGGTATTCGGTGAAGTAGGCGGAGATTGCGTGCTTCAGGTTGTATGCGGTGTTCTCTGCGTGTGCGAGATCATTGTTGACGGGAATCTTGCCGCATCTCACGGGAACAAGCAACGAAGCGAAGAGCAGGCCAAAGGGTGCCAGAAGAATTGCAGTGATCCACCGTTTCGCCCACTTCATTCCTCCTTTCTACTCATCCTTACCCCCTCCAGTCAACCCTTTCCCGCGCCATCGGAAGCGTCCCCGTGGTTGCCAATTCCGTAATCCACGGCTAGAGGAGAGGCATCCCGGAAATGACCGGGCTGCCTTTCCCGAGACATGGACGATTTCGCCTTCATCCAACTGGCACCGGGCCGCTACCTCTGCGGCCTCGGGCCTTTCGATGTCCGCGAGACGGCTCCGGCGGACGGGGCGACGGCCTTCTACTGGAACCGTTTCGACCTGTCCGATCCGAGGCCCTGGCGGGTGCCGTCGCGGGTCTTCGAGACGGACGACTTGCGCGTCCTCCTGCCCGACAACGGGGCCACCCCGCTGCCCGAGATCGCCTGGTCGGGCCTCGGGGACACGGATGTGCGGGCCGTCTTCGACGAGATCCTCGCCAGCATCCGCGAGGGCAAGCTGAAGAAGTCCGTTCCCGTCCTGACCGAGCGCGGCATCCTCCACCGGGGCGAGCCGGCCGCGCTGGTGAAGGCCGTCAACGCCGCGCCCGACTCCCTGCGGGGCTACGGCTGCCGCGAGGGCGAAAAGGGCGTGATCGGGGCGACGCCGGAGCAGCTCTTCACCGTGCGCGACGGCGTCCTCGAAACCATGGCCCTCGCCGGCACCGCGCCGCGCCACGAGATCCACGATTTTCCCAACGATCCGAAGGAAATCCGCGAGCACGAGCTCGTCGCCGACTACATCGAGGAGCTGCTGGCTCCCTTCGGCACGGTCGAGCGCGAGCCACGCACGCTCCTCGACCTCGGTTCGATGGTCCACTTCCTGACGAGGCTGCGGGTCCGGCTCGACGATCCGGGGACCGACCTCAATGCGCTCGTCGGCGTGCTGCATCCGACCCCGGCCCTCGGAGCCTGTCCCCGCGGCGACGGAGCGCTACGCCAGCTCGTCGACTACCGCCGGCGTCTCGGTGTGCCGGAGCCCTTCGGCGCGCCCTTCGGCGCGGTCCACGAAGGCCTCTTCCAAGTGCTCGTCGCCATCCGCAACGTCTCCTGGGACGGGCGCGACGTCTTCCT
>CAYSZN010000166.1:0-7328 GCA_964435425.1 uncultured Akkermansia sp.
GGTGGCGGCGGAGGCGGAGGGGGCGGTCGCCCTCCCCGCAGCGGCGGATACGGTGGTGGCGGAGGCGGTGGTGGATACGACCGACGCGGCAGTGGCGGAAACCGGCACCGCGACCGTGGCGGCGACCGCGAATACCGTGGCGATCGCGGGGGTGGCGGCGGCGAATACCGCGGTGATCGCGGCGACTCCCGTGGCGGCGACCGCGATTTCCGCGACCGGGACGAGCGTGGAGGTGGCGGAAAGCGCTACCGCAGCCTCTGACCGGACTCCCACAAAGCGGAGTTCCTTCCCGGATTCCGCCCTCTCTCCCGCATTTTGTCGGTCTGGAGCTGTCTAGGCAGCGCCCATTCTGTCGGACCTACTTGCTTTTTACAACCGTTTCAATGACTTCAAAATTCCCCTTCGACCGGATCAACTGGTTCACCAGCGCCTTCCTCATCGTCACCTTCTTCACCGCCCTCATCGGGGTGCCCCTCTACATCGCCCACTTCGGGCTGGACTGGTTCCAGATCCTCCTCTTCCTCGTCCTCTTCGCCGCGACGGGGATGAGCATCACGCTCGGCTACCACCGCCTCTTCGCCCACAAGACCTTCAAGGCCGGGCGCACCGTGAAGCTGACCACCCTGCTCTTCGGAGCCGCCGCCTTCGAGGACTCCGCCCTCGACTGGGCCTCCGACCACCGCCAGCACCACAAGCACGTCGACGACGAGCACGACGATCCCTACAGCATCTCGCGGGGATTCTTCTGGGCGCACATGGGCTGGATCTTCTTCAAGCTCTATCCCCGTGCCCTCGCCAACGTCGGCGATCTGAAGAAGGATCCCCTCGTGATGTGGCAGCACCGCCATCACCGCCCCATCGGCGTCCTCGTCGGACTCGCCCTCCCCACCCTGCTCGGCTACCTCTACGGCGGCTGGCCCTCCGCCCTCGGCGCCTTCCTCATCGGCGGCATCGCCCGCGTCGTCGCCGTCCAGCACTCCACCTTCTTCATCAACTCCCTCTGCCACACCATCGGCAGCCGTCCCTACGACTCGGGCACCAGCGCCCGCGACAGTTGGATCATGGCCCTCTTCACCTTCGGCGAGGGCTACCACAACTACCATCACTCCTTCCAGCACGACTACCGCAACGGTGTCAAGCCCTGGCAGTGGGATCCCACCAAATGGACGATCTGGATCCTCTCCAAGCTCGGCCTCGCCAGCGAGCTCCGCCGCGTCTCCGAGGAGAAGATCGTCCTCGCCGAGCTCCGCGAGATGAAGCGCCGCGCCGAGGCCCAGATCGCGAGCAACAGCGGCTGGAAGATCTCCTGCCCGACCCGGGAAGAGGCCTACGCCACCCTCGTCGAGCTCTCCCAGCAGCTCGCGGAAGGCTATCAGGAGCTCGAAAAGGCAGTCAGCGAGCACATCAAGATCCCCGGCGCGATGCTGAGCCGCTGGCGCCAGATGAGCGCCGACGTCGGCGAGCAAATCATGCTCCTCCGCGCCCTGCAGCCGAGCATGGCGTAGACCGGAACGCCGACGGCGGAACGGGTGCTTTTTTTGCATTGCCCAATGCCGCAGAATCCCCCATTTTCCCCGCATGGCTGAACCTTTCTCCCTGAAGACCGGCGTCGAACTCGGCGTCGTTCCCACCCACATCAAGTTCGTCGGCGGCCTCGCCCCGGATGCCGAGGGCCGTCTCCCCCGCGGCGAAGATGGCCGTCTCCTCATCGTCTCCGAGATGGAGAGCCTCGCCGCCGCCTCGCCCGTGAAGGTGCAGAGCGCCCAGGTCGCCGTCTTCCCCGGCGTCCTCGAAAGCGACAACGACGAGCTCATCACCGGCCTGCGCGCCCTCGGCCTCGAAGTCCACCTCATCATGATGGTCGGCGGAGCCGATCCCATGGAGCCCGCCGACGAGGAGAAGGTCGCCGCCATGCTCGCCGCCGGCATCGGCATCGCGAAGAAGCACGGCATCACCCAGGTCGCCTCCACCTCCATCGAGCAGTGGATGCAGCCCGGTGCCACCCCGAAGACCGGCGAGGCCTTCGCCGCCGCCGTCGCGCAGAACGTGCGCGTCCACCTGCGCGCCCTGCGCGAGGCCGGGGTCGAGGGCAGCTGCGTGAAGCACTGGCACATCGAATTCCTCCGCAAGGGCGAGTTCCAGACCTTCAACGACCTCCGCAAGGGCTGGGAATTCGTCAAGGCCGCCAATGCCGAGCTCGGCTCGAAGTTCTTCAAGATCATGGTCGACGCCGCCCACTGCGGCGACTCCGGTCTCTCCATCGCCGAGAACGAGGCCCTCGTCGCCGAGATCGCGGCATCTGATGAGATGGGCATGTTCCACGCCTCGGCCAAGACGACGCGCGGCTGCCTCAGCACCGACGACGGCTGGATCGGAGCCCTCCTCGCCGCCGCCGCGAGGACCGGCAAGCTCGAATACGTCTTCGTCGAGCTCTTCCACCACGAGGATCCCGCCCTCGAGGGCCTGCGCCAGCTCGACCCCGGCCACGGCCTCGACACCCGCGACGGCCGCAGCTACCGCGAGACCGTCGTCGACGGTCTCGTCGAGACTGCGCACCGCCTCAACAACCTCGTCCTCCGGGGGATTTTGAAGAATTGACCCTCGGCCCAAGAGGGTTGCTTCCCTGGCGGGAGAGGGTTTAATTGCTCACCCGCGCCGACGTGGCGGAATGGTAGACGCTGCGGACTTAAAATCCGCTGGGCTTTGCTCGTACGGGTTCGAGTCCCGTCGTCGGTATTTCTTTGGGGATTGGGCACTGATTGGAATGTGGTGCAGGGTTGGGCGGATGCCTGCAAGGGGCAAAAAGATTTCGGGTAGAAAGATTCCTGTCCTTCGCCCTCCATTTTTTTACCCCAAATCTTTTTCCCATCTCCTCATCCCGAAATGCATCTCCATCCAACCCTCGCTGGGGTTCCGTGACGATCCCTCAATCCCTCCCCATCGCCCTTCGCCGGGCCTCCACCGCGAGCGAGAACGCCAGGCTGTCGCCGTGCTTCAGCACCGAGAAGCGGACCGATTCGCGCCTTCCTTCCGGGGAGACCCAGCTCGCCTGCCAGAAGTGGTATTCCGTGCCGGAGGCGCTGCGCTGGACGATTCTCGCCACGCCGACGACGCCGGAGCGGTTGCGCGATGCAGGCGCGGTGTGGGAGCGGGCCGACGCGGAGGAGCTGGCCCGGCCCCGTTCCAGCCTCGCCAGCAGACGGTCGCGGTAGCGCTCGGCATGGAGCAGGGCAGCCTCGCGGCCTCCCCAGGCCGAATCGGAAAAAAAGCGTCCGAACCGGACGCCTTTCCATTGCAGGCGAACCTGCCAGCCGTGAGTCGCGACGGATGCCTGGTCGAGGCGGGTGATGCCGGGCCTGGAATCGTCGCCGCTCACGGCTTCGGGGGAGGAAATGGGTGCTACTCCTTCAGCGGGATCGCGAGGATGTCGCGGCGGCTGGCGGCGTAGACCTGGACGAGGAGGACATCCCCCTCGAAGGCCTCGACCAGCTTGCGAGCCTCCTCGACGCTGGAGACGTCGGCCTGGTCGATCTGGGTGATGACCATGCCCGGCCGCAGCCCCGCCTCGGCGGAGGGCGTCCCGTCCTTGACGCTCTTCACGAGCACGCCCTGGAGAGACTCGTCGATCTGCAGGCTCGAGCGGGTGTCTTCGTCGAGATCGGCGACGACGACGCCCTCGACGAGATCGCTGTTGCGCGGATCGCCGGGACGGCGGGCCGGATCGGTCGCGGCGAAGGAATTGTCGTCGAGATCGCCGAGCTTCACCTTCAGGTCCGACTTCTTGCCCTTGCGGACGATCTCGAAGACGACTTCGGAATCCGGGGCGGTGTTGCTGATGTCGAGGCGGAGCTGCTGCATGCTCTGGACCGGCTTGCCGGCGTAGCCCACGATGAGGTCGCCGGGCTTCATCCCTGCCGCTTCGGCGGGGGTCTTCTCACCGACCTCGGCGACGAGGACGCCCTTGGTGTCCTCCTGTCCGAGCGCCTTTGCCATGTTCGTGTCGAGGTCGCGCAGGTAGACGCCGAGGAAACCGCGCTTCACCACACCGCCGCCGTCGAGAAGACGCTGGACGATGTTCAGGGCCATGTTGGAGGGGATGGCGAAGCCGATCCCGATGTTGCCGCCGGAGAAGTTCGACTGGATCGCGGTGGGGATGCCGATGAGACGGCCGCTCGCATCGACGAGGGCGCCGCCCGAGTTGCCCCGGTTGATGGCCGCATCGGTCTGGATGAAGTCCTCGAAGCCACCGCCGAGGATGTTCACGTCGTTGCGGCCCACGGCGCTGATGATCCCGATGGTCGCCGTCTGGGAAAGGCCGAGGGGTGTGCCGACGGCCAGGGTGACGTCGCCGATCTTCAGCGCCGAGCTGTCGCCGATGATGACGTGGGGCAGGTCCTTGGCATCGATCTTGACGAGGGCGACGTCCGTCCGCGGGTCCGCACCGACGACCGTGGCCTTGTATTCCTTCCGCTTGTCGGAGGGCAGAGTGACCTTGATCTCGTCGGCGTCGCCGACGACGTGGTTGTTGGTCAGGATGTAGCCGTCCTCGGAGATGATGACGCCGGAGCCGAGCCCCTGCTCGCGCTGGTCGCCGCCCTTCCCGTGGCGTTCGAAGAAGTCCTCGGGAATGTCGGGGAACATGCGGCGGAAGAGCTCCTCCTGCTGCTCGTTGCGCTCGGGGGCGGCGACGGTCTTGGAGGAGAAGACGGTGACCACCGCCGGCATGACCTTCTCGAGCGCCGGAGCGTAGGACGCAACCGCCCCCTCCGTTCCGATCGGAGTCTTGTCGATGGTGATCTTCTTCTCGAGATCGGCGAATTTGATCTCGTCCGCACGGAGGCCGGGCCAGCCCGTGGCGGCGAGCGCACCGAAGGTGAGCGTGAGGGTGATCGATTTCAGAGTGAGTTTCATTGCAGTTGGAGGGAGGTTATAGCCCCGGCAGGGGGGGCTCGGCAAGGAGCAACTGCCGGAATGTGGTTTGCCTATGGAGCGATACACCGCTAAGTATCCGTCTAAAATTATCCCCTGCCCCTCCCCGGCTTGCCCTGGTTCCAACCGATGTTGCCCCTCGTCTCCACCCTCCGCGCCGACGAAACCGCGCTCTCCGGGACCGAGCGCTCGCGCTACGCCCGCCACTTCACCCTGCCCGAGGTGGGGGTGGAGGGGCAGCGGCGGCTCAAGGCGGCGAGCGTCCTCTGTGTCGGGGCGGGCGCACTCGGCTCGCCGGTGGCGATGTATCTCGCCGCCGCCGGGATCGGAGAGATCGGGATCGTCGATTTCGACCGGGTCGATTTCTCCAACTTGCAGCGCCAACTCCTCCACGGCACTCCCGACGTCGGCCGGTCCAAGACCCAGTCCGCCGCCGAGCGCCTCGCCGAAATCAATCCCGAGGTGCGCGTGACGACCTACGAGACGCGCCTCGCCGCGGCCAACGCCGCCGCCATCGCCGAGCCCTACGACCTCGTCGTCGACGGCACCGACAATTTCCCGGCGCGCTACCTCTCCAACGATCTGGCCGTCCTGACGAAAAAGCCGAACGTCCACGGCTCGATCTTCCGCTTCGAGGGGCAGATCTCGGTCTTCGCTCCGCATCTCGGCGGCCCCTGCTACCGCTGCCTCTTCCCCGACCCGCCCGCACCCGGCCTCGTTCCGAACTGCGCCGAGGGAGGCGTCCTCGGCATCCTGCCCGGCATCGTCGGCGCGATGCAGGCGAACGAAGCGGTGAAGCTGCTCCTCGGCATCGGCGAGCCGCTCGTGGGCCGGCTCGTCCACTTCGACGCGCTCGCCTTCCGCTTCCGCGAGATCAAGCTGCGCCGCGATCCCCACTGCGTCCTCTGCGGCGACTCCCCCACCCTGACCGAACTCCATGACATCGAATTCTCCTGCGGCATGAATCCTCCCTCCCTTCCCGAAATCGACGTCCACGCCCTCGAGGCCCGCCTCGGCCGGAGCGAGCCCTTCGTCCTCCTCGACGTGCGCGAGCCCGCCGAGCTCGAGGTCGCCCGCCTACCCGGCTCCGTCGCCATCCCTCTCGGCGAGCTGCCCGAGCGTCTCGGCGAGCTCGATCCCTCCGCCGAGACCATCGTCCACTGCAAGGCTGGCGGGCGCAGCGCGAAAGCCCTGCAGATCCTCCTCGACGCCGGATTCACCAACGCGTGTCACGTGCAGGGTGGCATCAACGCCTGGTCCCGCGAGATCGATCCCTCCGTTCCTCTCTACTGAGACCCGGTGCCCGCTTGCCATGGAGCTTTCCGTCTCCGAAGAGATTCTGGCGATGCTCGTCTGTCCGCAGACGCAGCAGCCCCTTCGCCTCGCCTCGCCTGCGGAGCTGGACACCTGGACCTCCGCCACGCCCTTCGACGGTGCCCTCGTCACGACCGATGGCGCCAGAGCCTATCCGGTCCGCGACGGCGTGCCCGTTCTGATCGCAGGGGAAGCCTTGCGGAGGAAGGAAGGCTAAGACTTCTATTCCGCAGGATCGGCGAAGGCAGCCGAGCGGCTCGACTCTTGCGCCCTTTTCTCGACCTTCCCCATCCTCACTGCGAGGTGGGCCGCAGATTCTTGTTCTGCACGATGCCCTGGGTGCCGTCGGAAAGCTGGATGCCCGACCA
Source organism: uncultured Akkermansia sp. (assembly GCA_964435425.1). Classification (GTDB taxonomy): domain Bacteria; phylum Verrucomicrobiota; class Verrucomicrobiia; order Verrucomicrobiales; family DEV007; genus Arctic95D-9. Next base: position 6,612 of record CAYSZN010000166.1, read on the forward strand.
CTGCTCGCCCGGCTTGGTCACCATCACCGTCGTCCCGGCGGGAAGAGCCCGGATCTCGGACTGCATCTGGTCGGCTCCATACACCATGAACTGCGCGGTGCTGGATACCACGTAGGTGCCTGCCGAGGTCATCCCGCCTCCGCCGGACGAACCCGTGCGCGCCAGGCTCGGGACCGAGGGCAGCGAAGGCACCGAAAGGCTCGGCTTCGGCAGAGAGAAGCCCGAACGCTCCTTCTCGACCGTCCGCCCAGGCAGGTCGAACGACCCGTCCGACGACGACTCGGTGGCGAAATTGTCCCCGGCATTCGCCACCGTGGCCCCGCCGGAGAACCTGCCTCCGCGCGACGGCGGTGACTGGCTCATCGAAGCCGAACCGCCCGGGAACAGGCTGGCATCGATGCCGGGAGTGGGCGCCGGGGCCTTCTTCTTGCCAAATCCAAGGAATCCGCCGCTGCTGCTGCTCTCCCTGGACGTCGGAACCAGCGAACCATCGTCCGCCGCATCGGCATCGGAGCGGGAGAACAAGCCCGGCTTGCGGCGCTCCGGATCCGGCATCCGGTCGGAGAACGAGACGCGCTGCTGGGCCTGCGGCGCACGATCCGGCGACTGGGCCGGATTCACCGGAGCGCGCCCATCGACGAGCGCCGCCCCCGAGATCATCGGAACAACTCCCGGCTTGGCAGCCTCGGGTGCCGATGCGCGAGGCGAGGACGCATT
>CAYSZN010000167.1:0-7305 GCA_964435425.1 uncultured Akkermansia sp.
AAAGCCGATGCGGCCAATCGAATCGTGGAGGTCGGGGAACGTGGAGGACTCGTCCTCCAGAAGCGTGGCGATCAAGAGCAGATCATGCCCGTCCTCCCTCTGGAAGATGGCCCCCAGGGCGAGAGTGCGGACCTTCGGATCGGGATGCCGGAGCAAGTCCGCCAGCGCCTCGCGATTCGCACTCGCCTTGCGCAAGCGGTCCCGCAGCTCCAACTGTCCCGGTGCCAGCCCGGCATATTCCGGCGGAGCCTCCTGCCCAAAGGCGCGGGGCAAACGCAGTGCCTGGTTCCAGATGACGACGCTCCTCGAAAAATGCCGCGTCTTCCCGGCCAGCGCCTCGAACTCCTCGGCCAGCGTCTCCTCCGCCCTCGACAAACCCGCCGTCACGAACAAGGCAAGCCCCAGCACGACCAGGAGTTTTCGCTGTTGTCCGTGTCCCATGGCGTCGTGGCCACCGCCGATGTTTGCAGAAAAAAGCCGGTCGGGGAAGCTTCGTTCAGGATAGGACCGTCCTCTTCGCCGGGAAAGAGCAAAAGAGCCGGTCGCCCGGCACTTTTTCACGCCCCTCCCCCATTTTCCCTTTCCCCTGCCCTCGGATCGCGCCAGATTCCGGCCCATTTGTCCTCTACCCCGCGACTCCCGATGAAGACCATTGCCATTGCCAACCAGAAGGGCGGCGTCGGAAAGACCACCACCTCGGTGAACCTCGGCGCCTGCCTCGCGGAGCGGGGGGTCAGAGTCATCGTCCTCGACCTCGATCCGCAGGCGAACTCGACCAGCGCCCTCGGCTTCGCTCCCGGAGAGCACCCCAGCATCTACCAGCACCTCATCGGCGGGGGCAATGTGGCCGATCTGGTCCTGAAGACGAAATACGAGAACCTCTCTCTCATTCCCTGCGACATGGACCTCGCCGGCTGCGAGATCGAGATGGCCCGCGAGGACGACCACCTCGTGCGCCTCCGCAACCTGCTCGCCCCCTTCAAGGCCACCGATCCCGCCGACTACCTCCTCATCGACTGCCCGCCGTCCCTCGGGGTGCTGATGACCTCCGCGCTGGCTTCCGCCGACGAGCTCATCGTGCCGCTGCAATGCGAGTACTTCGGCCTCGAGGGCCTCTCCAAGATCGTCGGTGTCCACCAGCAGATCCGCGAATCCGGAGCGAACTCGGAGGTCGTCCTCGAAGGCATCGTCATGACCATGGCCGACAGCCGGACGAACCTCTCCACCATGGTCATCAACGACGTGCGCGAGTATTTCCCGGAGGTCACCTACGAGACCATCATCCCGCGGAACATCCGTCTCGGCGAGGCCCCCAGCTACGGACAGACCATCATCGACTACGCCCCCACCTGCTCCGGCGCCGCCGCCTACCGCGCTCTCGCGGAGGAGTTCCTCAAGCGGCATGCCTGAGGGGACGAGTCACGGGTCACGGGTCACGAGCTATTCCCCCCCCGTGATTCTTGCCCCATGACCCGCGCCTCCCGGCTTCGCCGGAGGAAAAATCGCTGAAAAACCCCGGAGATGGGGTAGACTCACCCCTTCCTTTCTACCCTCCCCTTTCATTCACCATGGTCAAGTGGCTCCTCAAACTCATCGTCGGCAGCCGGAACGCCCGCGTCATCCGCGGCATCGCTCCGATCGTCGTCAAGATCAACGAGATCGAACGGGGGCTGCAGAACGAGCCGGAGCAGGTCCTCAAGGACAAGACCGCCGCGTGGAAGACACACCTCGACCGCTACAGCCTGCGGGTCGAAAGCTACAGCGAACGCCTCCTCGGCACCCGCACGGAGGAGGAGAACCGCGAGCTGCTCAAGGACTGGTCGGAACGCTTCGCCCGCCTCGCCGGGGAGTTCAAGCGCGCCGCCGCCTTCGTTTCGCCAAACGAGGTCGACCGTCTCGACGCCTCGGAGCTCGTGCCCCGCATCCTCGAGGCCCAGCGGCTCTTCCACGACCTGAAGGACGATTTCCCCCCCGCCCGCGCCGCCTATCTGGAGCAGATCCTGCCCGAGGCCTTCGCCGTGGTGAAGAACGCGGCCCGCCGTCTCTGCGGACGCGAGTGGATCGTCTGCGACCATCCGGTGAAGTGGGAGATGGTCCATTTCGACGTGCAGCTCATCGGCGGCGTCGGCCTCCACCGCGGCATGATCGCCGAAATGGCCACGGGCGAGGGCAAGACCCTCGTCGCCACCCTGCCCGTCTACCTCAACGCCCTCACCGGGCTCGGCGTCCACGTTATCACCGTGAACGACTACCTCGCCCGCCGCGATGCCGAGTGGATGGGCTATCTCTTCGAATACCTCGGCCTCTCCGTGGGCGTGATCCAGAACGACCTGCGCGGCGAGCTGCGCAAGGCCCAGTACGAGAAGGACATCACCTACGGCACGGCGAGCGAGTTCGGCTTCGACTACCTGCGCGACAACGGCATGGCCCAGGACGCCACGCAGCAGGTCCAGCGCAACCACTACTTCGCCTTGATCGACGAAGTCGACTCCGTCCTCGTCGACGAGGCGCGCACCCCGCTCATCATCTCCGGCCCGGTCACAGTGCGCCAGGACCAGCAGTTCGACCTCTACAAGGGCCAGATCCGCGACCTCTACCGCAAGCAGACCCAGCTCTGCAACGATCTCGCCGCCGAGGCGAAGAAGCTCTTCGACGAAGGCAAGGCCGCCGAGGCCGGCACGACCTACTACAAGATCAAGCTCGGCATGCCCCGGAACCGAGCCTTCATGCGGGCGATGGAGAACACCGAGGTCCGCCGCGCCGTCGAGAAGGCCGAGCTCGAGTTCTACCGCGATCCGCAGAAGACCGCCCTCTTCGCCCTGAAGGAGGAGCTCTACTTCACCCTCGATCCGAAGGCCCACGAGGCCGAGCTGACCGAGCAGGGACGCCAGTTCCTCAGCCCCGGCGACCCCCAGGCCTTCGTCCTTCCCGACCTCTCCGAGGCCTTCTCCGTGATCGACGGGAACACCGAGCTGACCGACACCCAGAAGGCCGCCGCGAAGCGCGACCTCCAGCAGCAGATGGCCGCCCAAGCCGAGAAGATGCACACCATCTCGCAGCTGATGAAGGCCTACACCCTCTACGAGAAGGACGTCCACTATGTCGTCGAGGACAACCGCGTCATGATCGTCGACGAGAACACCGGCCGGAAAATGGCGGGACGCCGCTGGTCCGACGGCCTCCACCAGGCGGTCGAGGCGAAGGAGGGCGTCACCATCGAGGGCGAGACCCAGACCTACGCCACCATCACGATCCAGAACTACTTCCGCCTCTACGAGAAGCTCGGCGGCATGACCGGCACCGCCGAGACCGAGGCCGCGGAGTTCCATGACATCTACAAGCTCGAGGTGCTCGTCGTGCCGACGAACCGCCCCATCGCGCGGATCGACCACAACGACAAGATCTTCAAGACCCAGCGCGAGAAGTTCAAGGCCGTCGTCGATCTCGTGAAGGAGCGCCACGCCCTCGGCCAGCCCATCCTCCTCGGCACCGCCAGCGTCGAGTCCTCCGAACTCCTCTCGCGCATGCTTCAACGCGAGAAGATCGTCCACTCCGTGCTCAACGCGAAATTCCACCTCCAGGAGGCCGAGATCGTCGCCCGCGCCGGCCAGACCGGAGCCGTCACCGTGGCCACGAACATGGCCGGCCGCGGCACCGACATCAAGCTCGGCGAAGGCGTCGCCGACAAGGGCGGCCTCTTCGTCATCGGCACCGAGCGCCACCGCAGCCGCCGCGTCGACCGCCAACTCCGCGGACGCTGCTCCCGCCAGGGCGACCCCGGCATGTCGGTCTTCTACGTCAGCTTCGAGGACGACCTGATGATGCAGTTCGGCGCGGCCGAGCGCATGACCAAGATGATGGAGCGCTTCGGCCTCGAGGAGGGGCAGGAGCTCGAACACCCCTGGCTCAACAAGTCCGTCGAGAACGCCCAGAAGAAGGTCGAGACCCGCGACTATCTCGCGCGGAAGCACATCCTCGAATACGACGACGTGATGAACAACCAGCGGAGCGTCGTCTACGGCTACCGCAACGAAGTCCTCAGCACCGAAGATCCGCATTCCCTCGTCCTCGAGATCGTCGAGGACGCCATGCCCAAGCTCCTCGGCGACTGCTTCGACCCCGAGCTCGGCCGCCTCATCCCCGAGGCCGTCCTCCAGGTCGTGAACACTCACTTCCCCCTCGGTCTCACCGCCGAGGACGCCGCGCTCGACAGCCGGAGCGACGACGAAAATCTCGACTTCCTCGTCGGCCAGGTGAAGGCCGCCTACGAGGTGAAGATGAGCCACGAGGATCCCGCCCGCGGCGAGGACTTGGAGCGGTGGGTCATCCTCCACAGCATCGACCAGCTCTGGCAGGAGCACCTCTTCGAGATGGACAGCCTGCGCGACTCGATCAGCAACTACCGCTACGCGCAGAAGGATCCCCTCGTCGAATACAAGCACCACGCCTACGAGCTCTTCGTCGGTCTCATGGACCGGATCAAGACCGAGGTGCTCGGCAACCTCTTCCGCACCACCACGATCCGCCCCGAGGACTACAACCGCGTCCTCCGCGGCATCCAGATGAGCCGTCCCGACGTTCTCGCCGCCGGCGGAGCCACTCCCGAACCCGCGCCGGCGCCCGCCCCGCGGCCCGAGATCCAGATTCCGAAGACCCCGCAGCGCCGCGAGCTTCCCAAAGTGGGCCGCAACGACCCCTGCCCCTGCGGCAGCGGGAAGAAGTTCAAGTCCTGCTGCGGTCGGTTCTGATTTCCCTCTCCGTTGCCTCCTTCCAGAGTCCGCAGGAAACGATTGCGGACAACCGGGATGGATGCGACGGCTTGGGTTCCATGAGCGATTCCCTCTTTCGAGGCGGCTTCTCCAATCCGGTGGTGGCCCGCCAGTTTCTCAGCGCCTGGCTGCCGCCGGAACTGGTCCGCCGCCTGCACTGGGAGACTCTCGAACTGCGCCGCGTCGCCGGGATCAACGATGCGCTGACGGAACGGCGGGAGGATCTCGTCCTGCGCGTGCGGGGCGACGGCCTGCACATCCACCTCTATCTTCTGCTCGAGCACCAGAGTGTCCCCGACCCGACCATGGCGTAGCGCGTCATGGAATATCAGATACTCATCTGGCAGCAGCACCGCAGCGAAACGGAAGGCTCCGCTTCGCGGAAACTGCCCTGGGTGATCCCCATCGTGATCCATCCGGGTCCCGGGAAATGGGGGCCGGTACGGCGTCTCCGGGATCTCGTCGACATCCCTGAAGCGCTCGCCTACTGGGCGACCAGCTTCGTGCCCGATTGCGGATTCCTCGTGGTGGATCTCGCCGGAGTGCCGCACGAGGCCCTCGCCGACGGCCCCATGGCACGGGCCCTGCTCACCGCGATGTGTGAGTCCCGGCGCGGACCAATGGGGTTCGAGCAAGTCCGCCGCATCGTCTCGGAGCATTTTTCCGATTCGGAACAGGAGGTGGCCGCCCGGATCGCCGGCATTCTCTGGACTTTCCTGCTCGGCGCATCGGAGTTGCGCGCCGAGGAAGTCCGGTGCATTGTGGAGGAGACCATACCCGAGGAACAACAGGACGAATTCATGAGCACTGCCGACATGCTGAGGGAGGAAGGCCGCAAGGAAGGTCTTGCGAAAGGCCTGTTCCAATCGCTTCTCGACGCTCTGGAGGCGAAATTCGACACGATCCCCAAAGGACTCGTCGAGGAGCTTGAGCGGATCGACTCCCCCGAACGTCTACGGGATCTTCATCGAGCCGCCCTGCGGTGCGCCGATTTGGAGGAGTTCTCCGCATTGCTCTAAGCCCCGCCCCTGCGGATGGCGGAAAGACCAGGATGGGACGACGGGCAGGAACCATCCCCCGTTCCATGCATCTCTATCTCCACATCCCCTTCTGCCACCGCATCTGTCCCTACTGCGGCTTCTACAAGCACACCCCCGGCAAGCTCGCCAACCGCGCCTTCGTCGAGGCCATCCTGACCGAGGCGGCGCGGCGCGCGCCATCTGGCTTCGCTCCTGCGACGATCTACTTCGGCGGCGGCACTCCCAGCCTGCTCAGCCCGGCGCTGCTAGAGCGGCTCATGCGCGGACTCGCCGAACGCTTCGACCTCTCCGGCGTCGCCGAATGGACCATCGAGGCGAATCCCGCCACCTTCGATCTCGGGAAGGCGGCCCTGATGCGCTCGCTCGGAGCCGACCGCATCAGTCTCGGCGTCCAGTCCTTCCAGCCCGCCACCCTCGCCACGCTCGGTCGCGACCACACGCCGGACGAGGCCATCGCCGCCTTCGAGACCCTGCGCGAGGCCGGCTTCGCCAAGCTCAGCCTCGACCTCATGTTCTCCATTCCGGGACAGGATCTCGCCTTGTGGCAGGCCGACCTGCGCCAGGCCATCGCCCTCTCTCCCGAGCATATCTCCGCCTACAACCTCACCTACGAAGAGGACACCGAATTCCTAACCAAACATCGTCGGGGAGAGCTCGACGCCGACGAGGACCGCGACGCGACCCTTTTCCACGAAGCGATCGACCGTTTCGAAGCGGCCGGATACCTCCACTACGAGATCTCGAACTACGCCCGTCCCGGCTTCGAATCGCGGCACAACCGCGCCTACTGGAGCGGAGCCGACTACCTCGGACTCGGGCCCGGCGCCGTCTCCACCATCGCCGGGCTGCGCTGGAAGACCCTGCCCGACACCGCCGCCTACGTCCGCGCCGTCCAGGCGGGAATCGACACCCGCACCGAGATCGAGACGCTCTCCGAAGAGGATCGCCGCCTCGAGGCGGTCGCCATGCTCCTGCGCACCCGCGAAGGCCTGCCTCTCGGCCTTCTTCCCTCGCTTGACCCTGTCGAGCCTCTCGTCCAACAGGGTTGGATCGAGCGATGTGGCGAACGCCTCGTCCTGAGCCGCGCTGGCAAGGCCCTCGCCGACCCCATCGCGGGCATGCTGGTCTGAAGTCCAGAGAAATCCGAAGCCTTGGGTTCTGCCAATGAGTCGGAAGGGTCGCCCCTTCCGCTACTCCCGAAAACATCAGCGCAGATCAGCGCCAATCAGCGGTCCCACCCCATTCGGATTTCGCGTTTCGGACGTTCCCATTTCCGCGCGGTGGAAATGGTCGGGGTGACTGGATTGACTATGCTGCGCTCCGTCTGACTCCGTTCGCTGCGCTCACTCCGGCTCGAACTGCGTTCTCATCCAGTCGCTGGGATTCCGTCTTGCTTGGCAAGATGGTCGGGGTGACTGGATTCGAACCAGCGACCTCGTCGTCCCGAACGACGCGCGCTACCAGCCTGCGCTACACCCCGAGTTTTCCGGTGGCGC
>CAYSZN010000168.1:0-7304 GCA_964435425.1 uncultured Akkermansia sp.
CCCAGTCGCCGTTGGGATAGGGAGCGAAACGACGCGGGTCCTCGCCACCCTCGCCGCTGTCGGACTTGCCGCCGATGCGGTTCATGGCGATGGCGAGGGTCTCGTGGGCCTCGGGGCTGATCGCGCCGAGGGACATGGCCGCGGTGGTGAAGCGGCGGCGCACCGCCTCGACGGGCTCGACCTCGTCGAGGGGAATGGGGCCGCCCTCGCCGGGGACGAGCTCGAAGAGATCGTGGAGGGCGTGGGGACGGTTGTGCTTCAGTTCCGCGACGTAGCGTTCGTAGTCCTCGGCCTTGCCCGACTTGACGAAGGTGTGGAAGTTCTTGATGACGCCTCCGCTGACGGCGTGGACCTCGCCGTCGCGGCGGAAGCGGAAGAAGCCGGGATCGCCGAGGTCCAGCTCGCCATGCTCGTTCGGCACGGCCTCGCGGTAGGCGGAGGTATGGCGGGCGAGGCTCTCGGTGGCGATCTCGGGGAAGCCGACGCCGGCGATCTGCGACGGGGTGCCGGGAAAGCAGCGCCCGATGACCGGCCCGGCGATGCCGACGGCTTCGAAGATCTGGGCGCCCTGATAGCTGTTGAGCACGGAGATGCCCATCTTCGAAAGGATCTTGAGCAGGCCCTTCTCCAAGGCAGAGTGGAATTTCCCCAGCCCGGTCTCGACGGTGATCCCGTCGAACTTGCTCTTCGCGTTCTTCTCGATCAGCTCGCGCACGGTCTCGTGGGCGAGCCAGGGACAGACGGCGGTCGCTCCGAACCCGATGAGGCAGGCGAGCTGGTGGGGATCGCGGACCTCGGCAGTGTCGGCGACGAGGCTGGCGCGCATCCGTTTCCCGGCGCGGCCGAGGTGCTGGTGGACGGCCCCGACGGCGAGGAGCGAGGGAATGGCGACGCGCTCGTGGCTGGTGGCTCGGTCGGTGAGGACGAGGAGCCGGGCTCCCCCGTCGACCGCGGCCTCGGCCTTTGCGCAGAGATCGTCGAGGGCGGCGGCGAGTCCCCCGGGACCGTCCGCCACCGGCCAGGTCAGGTCGAGAGCCGAGGCGGGAAGGGCGTCCATACGCCGCAGGGCGTCGAGCTGATGGCCGAAGAGAAGGGGCGAATCGAGATGGACGACGCGGGCGTGCCCGGGATCCTCGACGAGAAGATTGCGCTCGGGTCCGAGGTCCGCCTCGAGGGACATCACGAGATGTTCGCGGATGGGATCGATGGGCGGATTCGTGACCTGGGCAAAGAGCTGCTTGAAGTAGGTGAAGAGCGTCTTCGGCTGGTGCAAGAGCACGGAGAGTGCGGCATCGTCGCCCATGGAGGAGATGCCCTCCTGTCCGGCGAGGACCATGGGGGCGAGGATCAGGTCGAGTTCCTCCTGATTGTAGCCGTTCGCGACCTGGAGCTGCGAACGGGTGAGCGGGTCGTGCTCGGGATCGGGTGTCGGCTGCGGTGCCGGCGGGACGAGCGCGGAGAAGCGCGTCTGGTGCTCGCGCAGCCATTCGCCGTAGGGCTGCTGGGCGGCGAGGCGCTCCTTGATCTCGCGGTCGAGGACGACCTCGCCCTTGTCCATCTCCACGAGGATCATCTCGCCGGGACCGAGGCGGCCTTTCCTCACGACCTCCCCGTCGGGCAGCTCGCAGGTGCCGACCTCGGAACCGAGGGAGAAGATGCCGTCGCTCGTGAGCTTGTAGCGGGCGGGCCGAAGCCCATTGCGGTCGAGGCAGGCGGCGACCTGGACGCCGTCGGAGAAGGCGAGGGCTGCCGGTCCGTCCCAGGGCTCGCAGAAGCAACTGTGGTAGCGGAAGAAATCCTCGACCGCGAGCGGGGTGAAGGGATCGATCTTCCATGCGGGAGGCACCAGCATGGCCATGGCGTGGGGAAGGGAGCGCCCCGAGAGGACCAACAGCTCGAGAACCGCGTCGAGGCTGGAGGAGTCGGATCCGTCCGGATCGATGGCATGGCGGAGGAGATCCACCTCCTCGCCCCATACCTCGCTGGCGAACTGCCCGACGCGGGCACGGAACCAGTTGCGGTTGCCCTTCACCGTGTTGATCTCGCCGTTGTGGCAGAGCATGCGGAAGGGCTGGGCCAGCGCCCAGGTCGGGAAGGTGTTCGTCGAGAAGCGCTGGTGATAGAGGCAGACGGCGGTCTCGAAATCGGGATCGACGAGGTCGGGATAGAATTCGGACACGGTCGAGGCGACCATGAAACCCTTGTAGTTGACGAGCCGGTGGCTCAGCGAGGGAAGGTAGACGCCGGACAGGGATTCGGCGCGGACGCGGCTCTCGATCTCGAGACGGGCGAGGCAGAGACAGCGGGCAAAGGCGGCATCGTCCAGCCCCGCGGGACGGCTGAGGAGGAGCTGGACGATCTCCGGCATGGTCTCGCGGGCGAGACGGCCCAGCGCGTCGGGATTCACCGGCACGGGCCGCCAGCCGAGCAGGCCGCAGCCACGGCGCGCAAGGATCTCCTCGGCGAGGGCCTTGGCGCGGGCACCCGCGTCGGGACGGTCCGCCGGGAGGAAGAAGACGCCCACGGCGAGATCCTCGTCCGCGACCGGCGCCGCGCCGCTGGCTTCGAGAAAGGCGCGGAGGATGCGGTAGGGCAGATGGGTCATCACCCCTGCCCCGTCGCCGGTCTTGCCGTCGGCGTTGACCGCGCCGCGATGGGTCACGTTCGCGACCGAATCGAGCCCGAGGCGCAGGATCCGGTGGCTGCGCTCGCCCCGGATGTGGGCGACCACGCCGACGCCGCAGGAGTCGCGCTCCAGCTCGGGACGATGCAGGGTGCCGACGAGGCGCGGATAGTGGAGGTGCCGGCTCATGGAGAGGGTTGGCCTCCCCCCGGATCAGGATTCGTGCCAGAACCGCCTCCAAACTCAGATCCAAGAAAAATCCCGATTCTTTTCACCATTCGCCGAAAATGGACAAAAAATGGCGAAACCGTTGAATTTCCAAGCACTGCAACGCCTCGAATCCCCCGGTATGACGGTTTTTTTCGATTCTTGCGCCCCGTCTTGTCATTGAACGCTGGATTTTCTCAACTTTTCGACAATGTTCCCCCCCCGGTCCCCGGGGGACCGGGTTTTCACAACCCATCCTTCCACTCCGAATGTCCGTCTCGAAGACCTCCCCGCTTGGCTGGCCTCAACCCCAGGGACTCTGGAACCCTTCCCATGAAAAGGACGCCTGCGGCGTCGGGTTCATCGCACACCTCAAGGGGAAACGGTCGCACGACATCGTCCTGAAGACCCTGACGATGAACGAGAACATGGACCACCGCGGAGCGAGCGGGTCCGATCCGGCGACGGGCGACGGCGCGGGCATGCTGGTGCAGATCCCCGACAAGTTTCTCCGCAAGGAGATGGCGAAGAAGGGAATCACGCTGCCGCCCGAGGGCGAATACGGTGCGGGCCTCGTCTTCCTCTCCCCCGAGCCGAGCGAAAGCGACGCGGCGAAGAAGGTCTTCGAGCACATCATCCACGAGGAGGGCCAGGAGTTCATCGGCTGGCGGCACGTCCCGGTGAAGAGCGAGATCCTCGGCAAGACCTCGGGCCGCTACGAGCCGGCCATCTTCCAAGTCTTCGTCGGCAAGGATCCCTCGGTCGCCGACGCGACGGAGTTCGAGCGCAAGCTCTACATCATCCGCCGCCGCGTCGCCCTCGCGATCCGCAACAACGAGCTGCCGAACGGCTACACCGACGTCCACGGGAACAAGTCCAGCTCCTTCCCCGGCGCCGCCTATTTCTACATGCCCAACCTCTCGTCGCGCACGATGGTCTACAAGGGCATGCTGACGCCCTGCCAGCTCGCGGAATACTTCCCCGACTTCCACGACCCGGACTTCGAGTCGGCGCTGGCGCTGATGCACACCCGCTTCTCGACGAACACCTTCCCGAGCTGGTCGCGCGCGCACCCGAACCGCTTCATCGCCCACAACGGCGAGATCAACACGGTGATGGGCAACGCGAACTTCATGAAGGCCCGCCAGGCCCTCTGCCAGAGCGACAAGTTCGGCGAGGACATCTCGCGCGTCTTCCCCGTCATCAACGAGGACGGATCGGACTCCGCCCGCTTCGACAATGCGCTGGAGTTCATGCATTTCGGCGGCTACGACCTCGTCCACGCGGTCATGATGATGATCCCCGAGCCGTGGGAGCGCCACACCTTCATGGACGAGGACAAGAAGGCCTTCTACGAATTCCACGCCTGCCTCATGGAGCCGTGGGACGGCCCGGCCTCGATCACCTTCTCCGACGGGCAGATGATCGGCGCGGTCCTCGACCGCAACGGCCTCCGTCCGAGCCGCTACTACGTGACCGAGGACGACCTCGTCATCATGGCCTCGGAGGTGGGCGTCGTGCCCGACATCGATCCGCTCACCGTCGTGGAGAAAGGCCGCCTCCGCCCCGGCCGCATGTTCCTCGTGGACATGAAGGAAGGGCGCATCGTGCCCGACGACGAGGTCAAGAAGCGCGTCTACTCCGCCAAGCCCTACAAGCAGTGGCTCGACGGGAACCGCGTCTTCCTCAAGGACCTGCCCGAGGCGAAGGCCCCGAAGACGGTCGAGCCCGACCGCATCCTCGAGCGCCAGCTCGCCTTCGGCTACACCTACGAGGACCTGCGCATGCTCCTCGGCCCCACCGCGACCAGCGGCGTGCAGCCGATCGGCTCGATGGGCAACGACACTCCCCTCGCCGTGCTTTCGGACAAGCCGAAGCACCTCTACCAGTACTTCAAGCAGATCTTCGCGCAGGTCACGAACCCGGCGCTGGACTGCATCCGCGAGGAGCTCGTCACCGCGACCGAGACCTTCCTCGGGTCCGAGGGCAACCTCCTCGAACCCGGGCCGAAGAGCTGCCGCATGATCCGCCTCGACCAGCCGCTGCTCGACAACAAGCAGCTCGCGAAGCTGCGCGAGATCGACCTCGACGGCTTCAAGGCGACCACCCTCGACGCGCTCTTCCCCGCCGACGGCGGCGGCGAGGGGCTGGAGAAGGCCTTCGACGCGCTCTGCGCCAAGGCCGACGCCGCCATCGCCGAGGGCTGCAATCTCCTCATCGTCTCCGACCGCGGCATCGACGCGCAGAACGCGGCCATCCCCACCCTGCTCGCGATGGGCGGCCTCCACCACTATCTCGTGAAGGCCGGCACGCGGACGAAGGTCTCCATCATCCTCGAGACCGGCGAGGCCCGCGAGGTCCACCACTTCTCCACCCTCATCGGCTACGGCGCCGACGCCATCAATCCCTACATGGCCTTCGAGTCGATCCACCGCATGATCGAGGAGGACATGCTCGACATCGACTTCGACAAGGCGGTCTACAACTTCCTCAAGGGATCGATCAAGGGCGTCGTCAAGACCATGGCGAAGATGGGCATCTCCACCGTCGCCTCCTACCGCGGTGCCCAGATCTTCGAGACCATCGGCCTCGGCACCGAGCTGGTGGACAAGTTCTTCACCGGCACCTCCAGCCGCTGCGAGGGCTCCGACATCGAGCAGATCGCCGAGGAGGCCCTCATCCGCCACCGTCAGGCCTTCCCCGACCGCCACATCGAGATCGAGGAGCGCGCCCTCGACTCCGGCGGCGTCTACCAGTGGCGCAGCGACGGCGAGTTCCACCTCTTCAACCCCGAGACCATCCACCTGCTCCAGAAGGCGGTGCGCACCGGCAACTACGAGGTCTACAAGCAATACGCCGAGAAGGTCAACGACCGCAGCCAGAACCTCTCCACCCTGCGCGGCCTGATGAAGTTCCGCCACAACCGCGCGCCCGTGCCCATCGAGGAAGTCGAGCCGATCGAGGCCATCATGCGGCGCTTCAAGACCGGAGCGATGTCCTACGGCTCCATCTCGCAGGAGGCCCACGAGACCCTCGCCATCGCCATGAACCGCATCGGCGGCAAGTCGAACACCGGCGAGGGCGGCGAGGACCCCGAGCGCTTCAAGCCGCTGCCCAACGGCGACAGCAAGCGCTCCGCCATCAAGCAGGTCGCCTCGGGCCGCTTCGGCGTCACCAGCGAATACCTCGTCAACTCCGACGAGATCCAGATCAAGATCTCGCAGGGGGCCAAGCCCGGCGAAGGCGGCGAGCTGCCCGGCTCCAAGGTCTATCCCTGGGTCGCGAAGGTACGCCACTCCACCCCCGGCGTCGGCCTCGTCTCGCCGCCGCCCCACCACGACATCTACTCCATCGAGGATCTCGCCGAGCTCATCCACGACCTGAAGAACGCCAACCCGCGCGCCCGCATCAACGTGAAGCTCGTCGCCGAAGTCGGCGTCGGCACCATCGCCTCCGGCGTGGCTAAGGCGCACGCCGACGTCATCCTCATCGCCGGACACGACGGCGGCACCGGCGCGTCCCCGACCTCCTCGATCTACAACGCCGGGGCGCCGTGGGAGCTCGGTCTCGCCGAGACGAACCAGATCCTTCTCCTCAACGACCTGCGCAGCCGCGTCGTCCTCGAGACCGACGGCCAGCTCAAGACCGGCCGCGACGTCGCCATCGCCGCCCTTCTCGGCGCGGAGGAATACGGCTTCGCCACCGCCCCGCTCGTGTCCGTCGGCTGCCTCATGATGCGCGTCTGCCAGAAGAACACCTGCCCCGTCGGCGTCGCCACGCAGGATCCGCGCCTGCGCAAGAACTTCACCGGAAAGCCCGAGCATGTCGTCAACTTCATGACCTTCATCGCCACCGAGCTGCGCGAGCACATGGCCGAGCTCGGTTTCCGCACCCTCAACGAGATGGTCGGCCACGTCGAATGCCTCGACACCAACGAGGCCACCGACCACTGGAAGGCCAAGGGCGTCGACCTGACCACCGTCTTCCACAAGCCCGACGTCGGCGACGAAGTCGGCACCTACTGCCAGAAGACGCAGGACCACGGCCTCGACAAGGCCCTCGACCACACCCACCTCCTCAAGATCTGCGAAAACGCCATCGAGCGCGGGGAGAAGGTCTACGCCGAACTGCCCATCATCAACATCAACCGCGTCGTCGGCACCATCACCGGGAGCGAGGTGACGCGCAAGCACGGCGGAGCCGGACTGCCCGAGGACACCATCCACCTGAAGTTCAAGGGCAGCGCGGGCCAGTCCCTCGGCGCCTTCTGCCCGAACGGCATGACCTTCGAACTCGAAGGCGACGCCAACGACTACGTCGGCAAAGGCCTCTCCGGCGGCAAGATCATCATCTACCCGCCCAAGGGATCGAAGTTCAAGGCCGAGGAGCAGATCATCGCCGGGAACGTCGCCTTCTACGGCGCCACCACCGGCACCGCCTACATCAACGGCATCGCCGGCGAGCGCTTCTGCGT
>CAYSZN010000169.1:0-7291 GCA_964435425.1 uncultured Akkermansia sp.
GGTGCTCGTGCCGAACGCCTCGGTCTCGACGCCCATCCTCTGCGCGATGTCGAGGAAGAGGTTGCAGAGCGGAACCTTCTTCGGTCCGGCGGCCTCGACCTTCTTGAACTCCCCGTGCCGGTAGCCGCCGCCCGCGAGGACGATGGGCAGGTCGGTGTTGGTGTGGGAATGGCCGTTGCCGATGCCGCTCCCAAAGACGACGGCGGTCGAGTCGAGCAGGGTCCGCTCGCCGTCCTGGATCCCGGCGAGGCGGGTGAGGAACTTCCCGAAATGCTCGATCTGGTGGGTCTCGAGGGCGATGAGGTGGGCGATGGCCTCCTCGTCGTTGCCGTGGTGCGAAAGGCCGTGGTAGGACTTGTCGATCCCGAGGTGCTGCGGCAGATAGCAGCCGCCGATCTCCAGCGTGGCGACGCGGGTGGAGTCGGTTTGCAGGGCTAGGGCGATCAGCTCGTAGAGCATGGGCAGGTCCTCGACCGTGTTGCGGTTGGCCGGCTTGTCGAAGGGCGCCTTGGGCTTCGGCTCGTCCTCCCAGCGCTTCCGCATCTGGAGGCGTCTCTCGACGTCGCGGACGGAGGTGAAGTATTCGTCGAGCTTGTCCTTGTCCTCGCGGTTGACCCGTCTAGCAAGGTCGTTCGCGTCCTCGAGGACGCTGTCGAGGATGGAGCCGTGCAGGGTGTTCTCCCCGGCACGCTGCGAGCGGCGTTCGGGCGACTCCTCGACGAAGAGCTTCTCGAAGAGCTCCGCCGGTCCGGTGATGGGCGGCACGCGCACGCCCGACTTGGTCCAGGAAAGCTGGCAGCCGCCGTGGATGCCGTCCTCCGATCCGACGGTGAGGGAGGGGAAGCGGGTCTGCATGCCCACCTCGTCGGCGATGAACTGGTCGATGGTGACGTTGCCGTCGGGACGGTTCTGCGCCTCGGAGTTGAGCACGCCGGAAAGAAAGGAATGCACCGCGAAGTGGCCGCCCTTGATGCCGTGGTCGAGTCCGCGGTAGACGGTCATGTGCTCGCGGTTCGCGGCGAGCGGCTTCAGCAGAGTGGTCGCTTCGTAGCCCTTGCCGACCGTCTCGGGGAAGAAGCTCTTCTGCTGGTAGCCGAGCAGGTTCCCGACGGCGACGAAGCGCCGGGCTCCGGTGCCCGCGCCACGCGCGGCCTGCACCGGCCCATTGGCCCGCAGCGAGCCGCCCGTCAGCGAGGACAGGCCGGGCAGGGCCAGCGAGGCGTAGAGGGACCTCAGCACAAATCGCCGTCTGTCGAGTCGTTCCATCATCCGGCAGGTTCGCCCCGAAGTCCCCTCGCCGCAATGGCGGGAGATGACGCATCGGCGCTACTCGGCAGGAGGCTGGCCGACCCCTCGCATCGCCTTCGCCGCCACGCCGAACTCCTCCCTGAACCTGGCGTTCATCTGCCGCGTTCCGCTGAACCCGCAGCACTCCGCGACTTCGCCGAGAGGGAGCTCGGGCGATTCGGCGAGCAGGCGCTGCGCCTGCCGCAGACGCAACTGGGAAAGGAACGCCCGCGGGGTGCAGCCGAGGGATTCGGCAAAGGCGTCCTCGAGCCAGCGGCGGGAGCGCGGACAGGACGCGACGAGGTCGGGCACGCCGA
Source organism: uncultured Akkermansia sp. (assembly GCA_964435425.1). Lineage (GTDB taxonomy): Bacteria > Verrucomicrobiota > Verrucomicrobiia > Verrucomicrobiales > DEV007 > Arctic95D-9. The sequence goes on from CAYSZN010000169.1 coordinate 1,605, forward strand.
TGGGACGGTGGAAATGCTCCCGCGCATACTCGACGGCCTTGAGCAGGTCGGGATGGTCGATGGCGAGATTGTCGGTCGAGGCGCGCTCCCGGATCGCTCCGGGAGGAACGACCCGCTCGCGGGGGGGCCCCGCCTTCCCCCGGATGAGGCGGTCGAGGAGACGGGCGGCGGCGAAGCCGATCTCCCCGTCGTTCCGCTCGATGCTGGTGAGCGGCGGACGGCAGGATTCGCAGGCGATGGTGTCGTTGTTCACCCCGACCACGGCGACGTCGTCGGGCACGCGCAGGCCGACCCGCTCGCAGGCGCGGATGACCATCGCGGCGCGCGGGTCGTGGGCGGCCATCACCGCGAAGGGCGGCGCCAGGTTTCCCAGCCACAGCTCCAGCTCGCCCTGCCCGGTGTCCCAGCGCGTCCTCTCGTCCAGCGTCGCGGGCACCTGGAGGACGGCGCAGGGAAAGCCGCGCGAGGCGAGTTCGTCGGCGAAGCCTCTCTCGTAAGCTGCGGAATACCAGACCTGCGTGACCCCGTAGAAGCCGAAGCGCCGGTAGCCGCGCCCGAGGAGATGCCGCGCCGCCATGCGCCCGATCGTCCCGTAGTCGGGCCTCACCCGGGGAAAGGGCGAGGTCTCCCGGGCTCCTGACAGATTCACCACGGGACAGGGGAGCGAGGCGAGGACGCGGACATCCTCGTCCGTGTTCGCCAGGGCGATGACGCCGTCGCCGCGCCAGCCCTCCAGCGCCGTCGGCGGCAGGTAATGGGTCTCCGGACTGACGAGGAAACGCCAGTTCGCATGCCTCGCCGCGTAGTCGCGGATGCCGCGCACGACCCGCTCGAGATGGGTGATGCCCACGTTGATGGCGAGGGCGATCTCTTTCGGAAGCCGTTGGCGCATTCTGCGCAAAACTGCACTTTTTTGCAGAAAATGTCCATTGTGCGTTTCCTGCGGTCCGGGAACCGTTTCCGGATGAAAGCGCCCCTTCTCGCGATCCTGGCCCTCGCCTCGTTCGCCAGCCCCGCCACCGCCCTTGCCGGGGAGCGGTTTCTCACCCTCAGCAACACGCCTCTCGGCAGCCGCGAGGAGCCGCTCGTGCTGCGCACCTTTCTCCCCGATCCCGGGCTGGGGCGAGCGGTGCTGTCGAACCACGCTCTCGGCGCCCGTGCCCGGAAGTATGCGCCCGGAAAGAGCGACGTCGAGGGCTTCGTCGATCCGACGCCGGGCCTTCCCGCCGCCATCGCCGTCAATTTCGGCACCGATCTCTCCTACTGCTGGGACACCGTCGAATGCCGCCTCCTCTACGCTTGGCGCGGAGGTTTCCTCGACATGACGAACTACTGGGGCGATCCCGCGATCGGTCGCCGCGCCGGGTTCCAGTATCTGCCCAGCCTCGTCGGCGAACTGGTCTACGTGACCGAGGGTTCCCCTCCTCTCGGCCTCTTCGACACCTACACCGAGGATCTGAAGCCGGTCTATCTCGGCTACCGCCTCGTCGCGGGCGTGCCCGAATTTTCCTACCGCCTCGGCGAGGCCGCAGTGAAGGTCCGCATCGAACCCGGCGACAAGCCGCTGGAGATCGTGGCGCATTACTCGGTCGAGGGAGCGAAGGCCTGGGGATACTTCGAAAGCGGCTACGACTTCAAGCAGGAGGACGCGGGCGAGGGCTCCTTCCGCGTCCGCATCCAGGGCAAGCCGGTCGCCGCCTCCGCCGCTGCCGAGGCCTCCTACTCCACCGAGGCGCCGAACGCCGAATGGGGCGAGGCGCTCTTCACCACTCTCGGCTGCTTCGCCTGCCATTCGCGCGACGGCACCCGCGGACACGGCCCCAGCCTCGCGGGCATCTACGGCACGTCGAGGCCCCTCGCGGGAGCGGATCCCGTCGTCGCGGACGAGGCCTACCTCGCCGAATCCATCGTCAATCCCGCCGCCAAGGTCGTGGACACCTTCCCCGCCGGCTACATGCCGCCCTACCCCATCGAGCCGAAGCAGGTCGATTCCCTCGTCCTCTTCATCAAGAGCCTCGCGAAACCATGAAGACGCCCCCCTTCCTCCTCCTTTCCAGCCTCGCCCTCGCCTTGTCCGCGGCGGCGGCCGACGAGTCCTACCGCCTCGAGACCATCGCCTTCCCCGAAGGCGTGCCCCCGGAAGTGGGCGGCGTGGGCTTCACGCCCTCCGGCCGGATCGTCGTGGCGATGCGCCGCGGCGACGTGATGGTCGCCGAGCCGGTCGCGGACCCGAAGGCCTTCCAGTGGAAGCGCTTCGCGAGCGGACTCCACGAGGCCTGCGGCCTCCACGTCGTGAGCGACCGCGAGATCCTCGTCAGCCAGCTACCCGAGCTGACGCGCCTCCTCGACGAGGACGGCGACGGCACCGCAGACCTCTACGAAAGCGTCGCCTCGCCTTGGGGCGTGACCGGCAACTACCACGAGACCAACCACCTCGTCCCCGACGGCAAGGGCGGCCATTTCCTCGCGCTCGGCACCGCCTCGCACAATGGCCCGACCTTCTACAACATCCGCGGCGACTACTCGAAGACCGGCCGACGCGGCAGGAACTTCTCCGCCGCGAACTGGAAGGGCTGGATCCTCCGCCGCGCCACCGACGGCACCATCACCCCCTGGGCGAGCGGATTCCGCATGCACAACGGCCTGCTCCTCGACCGTGCGGGCCATCTCTGGGCCGGAGACAACCAGGGCGACTGGAAGGCGACGACGCCCTTCTACCACGTCGAGAGGGGGAACTTCTACGGCCATGTCGGCAGCCTCGTCTGGGACCCGGAGTGGGACCCTGCCGTCGATCCGCTCGACCTGCCGCTGGAACGGATCGCGGAGATGAAGACGCCCGCCGCCATCCTGCTGCCGCACGAGACGATGAACCGCTCCGCCTCCGAGCCCATCCAGATTCCCGAGGGAACCGTCTTCGGTCCCTACGCCGGACAGATCCTGCTGCCCGACAACAACGGACGCCGCATCGCCCGGCTCATGCTGGAGGAGGTCGACGGCGTCCATCAGGGGGCCTGCGCCCAGTTCTACGAGGAGAACGGCCTCAACCTCGGAAACAACCGGGTCGTCTTCAGTCCCGACGAGACCACGCTCTACGTCGGGCAGACCTCGCGCGGATGGGGACAGCCCGCCGAAGGCCTCCAGCGCATCGCCTTCACCGGCAAGACGCCCTTCGACGTGAAGACGATGACCCTGACCCCGCGCGGCTTCCGCCTCGAGTTCACCGAGCTGCTCGGCGACGGCGGGCTTTCCCCCGACCGCTTCCAGTTCCGCCGCTACCGCTACGAGGACACCTCGAACTACGGCGGCGATCCCCTCGACGTCTCCGACATCGCCGTGACCTCGGTCAAGCGCATCGACGGGCGCACTGTGGAGATCGAGCTCGACCGCCTCGACGGCGGCGGCTGGGTCTACGAGATGACGATGGCAGAGCTGCGGAGCGAATCGGGGAAGGTCCGCCGCACCGGGCTGTTCTGCTACACCGTGAATCGGCTGAGGAAGTAGGGTGCGCTGGGGTTTTGCTGGATGCTGACTGCCCGATGATTGTTGACAAGGGCTTCGCTATTCATGCCTTCCGCTCTGGCTCTTGATCTGTGAAAGAAACTCCTGCACCAGTTCGAACGAACGCCTCGCCTGTTCCTCCCGAGTCTGCGCATCGGGCGAATTGTGGAAGGCGACCACTTGCCTGGGTCCGTACGAGTCGATGCTCTCGAACTTCTCCTCCAAGAAGTCGATTGCTTGGATGACGTCCCGATCCTTCTCCATTCGCTCGCTCCAGGCTCGGGCGAGGGCCAGGATTCCCTCCCCGTAAAAATCGAGGCAGTAGCAGATGTCGTAGGCGTCCTTGGGCTTGTCCCGTCCGTTGAGCGCGAACGATTTCATCACGAGAAAGTCCGGCACGGAGGCGACCTGCAAGCTGACGGTATTCTTGGCCCCGCTGACCATCCTTCCCCTCCGTTTTAGCGTCAGTGGAGAATGGAAGGCCGCGCGGCATCCATCCGCTTTCAGAACTCGGAAGTTCTCGATCAGCTTGGGACAGTTCTTCTCGGTCTTTGCATCCTTGGGAGCGAGAAACTCGACCTCCACTACCACCGGATCCAGCCTGTCGCCCAAGTCCACCTCGGTGAGGAATTGGAAGTCCTTTTCGCCCTGCCGGTAGCGGCCTGTGTCCAAAAGCAGCTTCAGCATGGCGGCGTAGCGGCCTCCGTTCAGTTTTGCGACATCAAGAACGAGATCAATATCCGTGCTTTTCACATGTGCTTCCTCGGCCTCCGTGACCAGAAGCTCGGGAACCCAGCCACCGACGAGGACGAGGCAGTCCCGAAACGATGCGAGAACCTGCATCACATCCACGAGGACACGTTCCGCTGCCTCGGTCAGCCGCGGTGTGTAGTCGCCCTTGGTTCGAGGTTCGTTCACCATGCCAGTCCCGCCCGTTTCCATTCCGGTTTCAATCGACGCTCGAGGATCGCCTCGGCGGCCTCGGCTCCGCGCCCACCCGCATGGGAGAGATCCACATAGGTCTGCACCGGATTGGTGCAGGGAAGTCCAGCTCCATCCTCCTGGACCTGACCATAGAAAACACCGTCATCTTCGGGGAACAGAACCATGAGATTGGGGCCGGAGTCCACTGGTTTCGCCTCGGCTATCTCACGAAACGCCGCCTCGAAATCTTTCCGCAGAAAGAGCCAGGTCTTCGATTCGTTGACCAGCGGCGCTTGCTGGTCGGCGGCGGTAAAGGCCGCATAGGCCGCGTGCCCTTTGGTCGACGAGTGGAGCATTCCGAGCGCTTCCCTGAGCGCCTTCGGCCGGAGGAGAGTGAAATAGCCGGCGCGGTAATGACGCTCGAACGCGTAGACCTGGTTCCACTCGTTCAACAAGCCCATCGGATCGTGCAGGCGAAACCGCCGGTCCTCGGGCAGATCCACCACATAGGCTTGCTCGCGAAGATATCTCACCACCTTGTTGACCAGACCGAGGCTGACGCCAGGTTCGCAATGTCTCTGAAGATCGCGCTGGGTCCACTTCGTCCCCAGATTACCCTCCGCTAGGAGAGCCCTAATGACCCTGGCCGATTCCGCAGTACCGAGGTTGGCTTCGGGTTTCGGGGGGGTGTGTATCGGATCAAAGCCTGTGCGCTCAAGGTAGATCCCCTTCGGAATATCGATCCGGCAATTGCCCGCGAGGTCGAACCAACCCCAGCCATGCTTGGCGCAGAGTTCGGCCATCCGGGGCGAGATCCAAGGCGCGGCGAGGACGGGGATGACAGTCTCTCGGGAACCATCCTTAAAGTTGTGTGTCAGCGAAACAAAGGGGAACTGCGAAGGCCGCGGCAGCGTCCGGCACTCGACCACCAGCCGGGCACTGTTTCCACCGGGCAGCGGAATGTCCGCCAGGAGATCAAAGGCCCGTTGATCGGGCTCCGTGTTTCGGTGAACCCGCCAGTTCTCCAGCCATTGGATCCCGGTGAGAATTTCCCTGAGACGTGCCTCAAGGAGAATCTCGTTCTGGATGGCGGCGGATTCTGATTTGTTCATGAAAATCGACACATTCACGACATTCGTGAACATAGCTTTTTCGTGAACAATATTCAAGAACGATCTTGCTCCCCAGGAAAACGGCCAACGCCCCGAAGCTTGCCCGCCCGCCCGCTCCGGTCTATCCATCCCCATGCCCGACCTCTACCCGCT
>CAYSZN010000170.1:0-7289 GCA_964435425.1 uncultured Akkermansia sp.
CAGGACTTCGTCGTGACCGTGCTCGTGCCGGTGACGACGCTCTGCCCCTGCTCGAAGGCAATCAGCGCCCGCGGGGCGCACAACCAGCGCGGCGTCGTGACCTACGCGGTGCGCTTCGCGAAGGAGCCGATCTGGATCGAGGATCTCATCCGCCTCGTCGAGCGCTGCGCGAGCTGCGAGCTCTACAGCGTGCTGAAGCGTCCCGACGAGAAGCACGTGACCGAGCAGGCCTACGACAATCCCGTCTTCGTCGAGGATCTCGTCCGCAACGTCGCCGCCGCTTCGGAGGCGCAGGCGGGCATCGCCTGGTACCGCGTCGAGGCGGAGAACTTCGAGTCGATCCACAATCACAACGCCTACGCCGTGATCGAGAAGAAGGGGTGAGCTGGATTGGAGTCGAGAGTTGAGAGGCTTCCGACCAACGAGCTGCCTCAGTTCGGCAGTTCACCCTTTGGATGGCATGGGTTTCGGCGTAAGCCGCTCGTTTTGTCCTTCCACCGACAGATCGACGAAGAGCACCGAGACCGGTTCCCCTCCCTCCATCGCGACTTCGAAGTCGTTTTTCCCCTCGCGGAGGAGCTTGGCGGGGACGGCCCAGGCGCGAAGTTCCTCCGGTTTTCCAAGCATGGAGGGATAGGGCACCGGATAGGGTTCGGAAACGTCTTCGACCCCCTCGAGCGCTTCACCGTTGAAGGCGACGGTCCATCCATCGGCCCCGATGGCTTGGTCCGCCTGAATGCGAACCCTAGCCTCGCGGATCCATCCCCCCGGGGGAGCCGCGAGATCGAAGGCGAAAACCGTCGTCTTGCCGGGTTCGAGCGGTCGGGGGAGGGAGAGAGGTTTGGTGCCGGGCGCACGCCATCCGGAGGCGATGAACCAGTGCTGCGGTCCGTTCGCGAGCGCCTGCGGATCGCGCAAGGCCTCCAGCGCCTCGAAGGGCGGCTCGCCGAAAGCGCCGCGCCCCTCGCCTTGGCCGTGCTGTCGGTAGTAGGCGAAGTTGAAGAGGCTGATGCCGTCCGCCCCGCGGGCGTAGGCGAGATGGGCGGCCGTATGCAGATGCTCGCGGGTGGCACGGCGGAAGGGAAAGACATCGTATCCCTCCACGACCTTCTCGCCCTTCCAGACCGTATGGCAGAGCTCGAAGTGGAGCGTCGCGCCGGCGGTCCGCTCGCGGATCGTGGCGAGGTCGTGCCGCTGCGTGGTGAAGTAGTGGCAGGAGGCGTTCACCATGTCCACGCCTGCGGCGACGAGCGCCGGGAGGTCGAGCCCGAGCACGTCGAGCGCCTCCAGATAGCAGGGCACGCGGATGCAGAGCCAGCGGCGGCGGCCTTCGCGGGCCGTGCGGTCGAGCAGCCCGCGCACCTCGCGCACGAAGGCGGCCATGATCGCGCAACGCTCATCCAGCGGCGTCTCTCCGGTGCGGAAGTAGCTGTAGAAGCGGAGGAAGTCGAGCTCGAAGCCGTCGAGGTTGTAGTTCTCGCAGAGCTCGCGGATCAGGGCGAGCTTCACCTCCCGAACCTCTGGTACGGCGAAGTTGTGGACCAGGTCGGCCCCGCGCAGGGAGCCGGGTTTGATCCGGTATTCCGGGTGCTCCGCATAGAAGCGCGTCACGCTCATGCCGAGGCTGCCGCCGGGTTTGTCGCCCGGCTTGGGATCGACGTATTCCTTGTGATGCGCGTCGTTCAGACGGAAGGAGAGAAAGGCGGCCTGCCCCCGCAGGCGGCAGCGGTCGAGGAAGGTTTTCACCACGTCGCCGCCGCCGAGGACGAATCGGCCGAAGGGATCGGGTCCGAGACCGTAGCGGTCGCGGAGCCAGGCATAGTGCTCCTCGAGTGGCAGGACCCGGCTCGGCCACATCGGCACCATGCCGAGGCCGGGCTGAAGGAAATGCGCGTCGACGAGTCCATCGACCTCGTCCACCGTCGCCTCGACCATCTCCGCCCGAAAGGGTTCCCTCGCTTGGTGGAAGGGGCTGACACAGGAGAGGATGTTCGTGGTGTCGTTGCTGTAGAGCACGCGGAAAGGCGGCTTGGGCCGGTCCGCCGCCGACGTGCGGAGTCCCGGGATGGAAGCAGCGGCGGCAGTGGTGCGGAGGAAACGACGGCGGTTCATGGCGCGGGCCCTCCGTCCCTGGCTTCGCCTCAGTAGGCGAAGATCTCTTCCTCCTTGAAGAAGCGCTTCACCTCGATCTCGCCGTTCTCGGGGGAATCGGAGGCGTGGCAGACGTTGACCATCATGTCCTCGCCGAAATCGCCGCGGATCGTGCCGGGCTCGGCTTCCTTGGAGTTGGTGGGGCCGAGCATGGCGCGAACCTTGGCCACGGCGTCGTCCCCTTCCAGAGCGATGGCGACGACGGGGGCGGACTGCATGAACTCCACGATGCTGGGAAAGAAGGGCTTGTCGGCGACGTGGCTGTAGTGGTCGGCGAGGAGCTCGTCGGAGAGACGGATCATCTTCGCGCCGCGGATGCGGAACCCGGCCTTCTCGAAGCGGCCGATCACTTCGCCGCAATGGGCTTTCTGGACGCAGTCGGGCTTGAGAAGGATGAGGGAGCGTTCGGTCGCCATGGGGTCGGGGATGGGTTTGCTGAAGAGGTTGAAGAGCCGCTACCAGTAGGCAGATAACGAACGAAGGAAAGGGAAAAGTGGCTCAGATGCCGCGTTTGTAGGTGTCGCAGCGGTTCATCCACCCCGCGAGCCAGCGCGATTCGCCGCGGTCGGAAGGGGCGTTCCTGACGCGGCGCTGGAGGACGCGCTTCGCCGCCTCGCTGAACTCCGTCGTCGCCGCCGACCCGCCGGAGGCGGGGCGCATCTCGAGGAGCACGTCGCGCAGGCCCCAGCCCTGCCCCTGATAGCGCTCCTCGGGCTTGATGCCCTCGCCCTTGAAGTTCACGTAGTCGATGAGGGCGTAGAGCCCGTTCCGGTTGGAGGCCATGAGATGGAAATTCGCGTGGAGGCGCTCCTTGTCGGACGCCGAGGGCGTCGCCTTCTGCATTTCCGGCAGGGAGAGCTCGAGACGGCGCACGATGAATCCCGTCTGCACGGAGACGGTGTTGGCGAGGAACTGGCGCAGCTCCTTCATGCGGGGCGACTGCTGCTCCTTGAGGAATTCGGTGCGGCTGTTCCAAGGGCAACCTCGGGCCTCGGCGAGCCAGGCGGGCACGGCAACGCCGCGCTCGCGCATGTAGGCGAGCAGAGAGGGGAAGCTCTCCTGGAAGGGGCCGGGACGGCCGGGCACGTACCAGATGAAATGGCCGATCCCGAGCGAGGGGAAATCCTCCCCGGCATTCCACGAGGTGAGCCCCTCCACGGTGCCGGCGCATTCGTTCTGCCAGATCTTCCGTCCGATTGCGGCGGCGTCGGATTCGCTGAGCGCAATGGACGAGGCGGGAGCGCCCGCAGCATCCGAGAAGGGCGGCGCATCGACCGAGACGCAGCCCTGTGCCGCAAGGACGAGCGCGGCAGACAAGGTGCGGAAACGGAGGGAGGAAGATCGCATTCCTCAAGATCGTTAATAAATATGGAAAATCAAATCGACGCCAAAAAACATTTTGATAATTTCTATAAACAGAACTATTTTTTATAAAACAAAACCTCTTGGACTCTCCCCGCGCCGAACTGTTGCCCTATGGACCCTGACTACGACGTAACCTTGGACCCCGACGCGGGATCGTCGTCCAGCAAGGCGAAGAGCCATTTCCTCGATTCGCTCGGCTTTGGCGAGCAGGCTCTCCTGGCTGAAATGGATGAGGCGACCCCAACGGTCGCCGAGGAAGACGAAGGCGTGATCCTCTCCTCGCAGCCCGACGACCTCGACGGTCCCGCCGCTGTGGCGGAACCGGCCCGCGGGTTCTCCCTGTCGTTTTCCGTGACCCGCGGTGGAGCGGTACCCGAGGCGTTCGCTGTCCCGGATGCCGAGGAGGAAGCCCTGCCGGAGCCGGAAGAAGATCCCGCCGGCTCCGTCCCGGCACCCGAGATTCTCCACGAAGGGGAGGAGCCAGCCATGGCGGAGGAAAGCCTGCGGCTCGACTGCCCCGAATGCGGAGGATCACTGGTGCTGGAGCGCCGCCATCTGGGCATCGAGGGGGCATGCGTCTGGTGCCACACGCCCATCGTCGCGGCCGCCTCGGGGCGGGATGGATCCGTCCGGATCTTCCCTATCCTCGGCGAAAGGGCCGAAGCGCCGCTCGCATCGCCGATCCCGTCCAGGGAGGAGCCCATCCTCCCCGAGACCGAAGCCACCTTCGAGATGGAGAAGGAGACGTGCGAGATCGTGGAGGAAACAGCTCCCCCGCAGACGCCGACGGACGAGTGGACCGAGCCGTCCCGGTCATTGGCCGATCCCTTTCCGAAGATGGAAAGCGGCTTCGTCGCGCCACCGGACCCGCTCGATCTCGACGCCCTCTACCAGGCCGACGGCTTCGTGCCACCGCAGGAGGATGCGCCCTCGTCCCACTTCGACGAAGAGCCCCTGTCGGCCCCTGTTCCTGCTCCCGAACCGGAGGAGGAAGTCATCCCCATGGCCAGCTTCGACGGCCCGTCTCCATGGGGACCGCCGAGCCGCCCGGTCGCCGAGCCGGCGCAAGCCGCCAGCGAGCCATCGGGCTTCCAGCCTTCCTTCCTAGCCCCGGAGGAGACTCCGTCCGGCTTCGCGGCTTCCGAACCTGCCGAACCTGCCGAGCCGGCTCCTGCCGCTCCCTCGTGGGAAACGGCCTTCGGAACCACGCAGGAGGCGCCTTCCTCCCTCTTTCCGGCGATGCCGCCGATGGAGGCCATGGGCGCCGCCCCCGCAGGATTCCGTTCCGCCTTCGGAACGGGTTCGGCGACGGATCCCGATACGCCGCCGTCGGCGTTCTCCTTTGGCTCCCTTTCCGCCGACCCCATCCAGGACGAGCCGCCTGGCTCCACCGACGGAGCTCTCTCCTTCGGCAGCTTCGATGCCGTCAGCTCTCCCGACCGTGCCGAAGCCACGACAGGCAGTCTCTTCGGAAACCCGGACCTGCACCATTCCTCCTCCCTGCCGTGGGGAGCGCCGATCACGGACGAGGCCCCCGAGATTCTCCCCCCCTCCAGCGGCAGCGATCCCGTCTCCGCTCCAGTCGAAGCCGAAAGCGCCTTCGCCCCGATCGACTTTGGCGGAATCGGCGGAACGGAGCCCCTCGTCCAGGCGGAGGCTCCGTCTCCCACTCCGTCCACATTCCCGTCCTTCGCCTCCTTCTCCCAGATCGCCGCCGGTAGCAGCCCTTCGCCCTCCGCCGCTGCCGAGAGTGCCGCGCCGGAGACCCCCGCCGGGACGACGACCGCACCCACCGTCGTCTCCCAGCCCCTCGGCACGAAGCCGAAGCCGCAGGTCCGCAAGGGCTTCGTCGTCCTCATGGTCGTGATCGTCGGCTTTGCCTGCGGGGCGGCGCTCGCCACCTTCGTGCTGCCCGTGGACCGCTACGTCGCGGCTACCCGCGCCTTCCTCGAGGCGAAGTTGACTCCAGCTCCGGCGGTGCCCGTCATGCCGCAGATGTCCGCTCTCCCCGGTGCTCCGGGAGGCGGCGGTGTGGAGCCCTGACAGAACCATTCTCCAGCGCGCCGCCGTCATGGTCGAGGTCCCTATCTCCCGCCCGACGCCGCTGCCCGATGGTGGCGAGGAAGTCCTGCGCCTCGCCTGTCCTAACTGCGGCGGAGGGCTCCATCTGAGGCGGTGCCATCTCGGCGTGAAGGGGCAGTGCGTCCACTGCCGCTCGTCTCTCGTCGCGGTCGTGGAAAGCGGCGGCGTCCGTGTCATGTCGGACGAGCTCCCGGCTCCGTTCGTCTTCCCCGTCACCGCCGCCGCTTCGGCTTCCGGGATGCCAGGTCCGCCTCATGCCTCCTTGCCGTCCGCCGTCGGCTTCGCCGCTCCGCTCCCGACCCGCGATGGCGACAACCTCTTCGGCGGACGCCCCGAAATCCTGACGCCTTCTTCTGGAGCGCAGGCGTCCTCGTCCCCCTTTGGCGACCCCGGAGACTCCCAGCCGTGCCGCTCGATGTTCGGTGGCGACGACGAATCCAGCTCGGTCGCGTCGGCTTGGGGAATCAGCGTGCCACAGGAAGTGCATGCGAGCATCTCCCCCTTTGGCACCGGATCCGCCGATGGGAGCGGACTCGCCGAAAGCCTCTTTCGTGAAAAGGTGGCGAAGGACGCCGAAGCCGCCTCGCCCTTTGTCCCGCCGTTCGCCAGGGAATCTTCAGGCCGCGGCGGAGAGGCCGCCGCTCCCCCTTCTCCCCCCGCTCTCCCTCCAGGAAACGGCACCGTGGCCCCGATACCGGACGAGAGGATCACCAGGCACTTCTTCGGAGACGTTCGCGCCGCGGCCCGACGGGCAAAGTTGAAGCACCTCGCGCGGGGGCTCGCCCTCCTTTGCCTGCTCGGCGGCCTCGTCGTGGGCGCGTCCTTCCTCCTGCCACAGGAAGTCCTTGATGGATGGAAAAAGAAGGCGGTCGAATGGCTCGAGCCGGGCCGGGCCATTCTCGAGTATCTGCCGGAGAGCCTGCGCCCCGACTGGCACTCGCCGACCGGGGAGAGCGCCGACCGTGTCGCCAGCGTTGCGCCGTCGGAGGATCAGCGCGACATGTAGGCGAGCTTCGCCGTCGTCTCGGCGACTGCCTCGGTCCCGTCGAGCAGCTCGCCGATGGGATCCCATTGGCCCGAGAGGAAGGCGTCGCGCGCCGTGCTCGGGATGGCCACCGGGATGGAATGCCCGCCGTAGCGGACTTCGCTGGCCTCCACATCGATAACGATCTCCAGCGACGGATCGGCCTCCACCGCCGCACCGAGGGCCTCGATGTCCGCCGCCGAGGCCTTCACGCAGGGCATGCCGAGCGTGGCGCAGTTGCCGAAGAAGATCTCCGCGAAGCTCTGGGCGATCACCGCGCGGAAGCCCGCCTTGTTGATCGCCTGCGGCGCGTGCTCGCGGGAGCTCCCGCAGCCGAAGTTGATCCCCGAGATGAGGATGCTCGCCCCGTCGAAGCGGGGATTGTTGAGAGGATGGGCCTTCGGCGTGCCGTCGGGCTCGTGCCGCGCGTCGTAGAAGAGGAACTCGCCGAGCCCGTCGAAGGTCACGCACTTCATGAAGCGCGCGGGAATGATGCGGTCGGTGTCGATGTCCGAGCCGGGAACATGGACGCCGCGGCCGGTGACGCTGGTGATTTTCTCCAGAGGCATGTCGGAAAGGGGATTGCTCCCGATCCATCGCCCCCGCGACGGGGGAACTCAAGTGGAAAAGCCCGTTCTCCTTTCCTTGGCAAGCGCCCTCCCATGGG
>CAYSZN010000171.1:0-703 GCA_964435425.1 uncultured Akkermansia sp.
CCTCTTCGGCGAGCAGGCCGTGCTCTGCGGCGGCGCCTCCGCGCTCGTCCAGGCCGGTTTCGAGACCCTGGTCGAGGCCGGCTACCAGCCCGAGATGGCCTACTTCGAGTGCCTCCACGAGCTGAAGCTCACCGTCGACCTCATCAACGAGTCGGGCATCTCCGGGATGCGCTTCTCCATCTCCGAGACCGCCGAATACGGCGACCTCACGACCGGCCCGACCATCATCGACGCCTCTGTCAAGAAGCGCATGCAGAAGGCCCTCAAGAACATCCAGAGCGGCAAGTTCGCCAAGGGCTGGATCACCGAGGCGACGAGCGGGGGCAAGAACTTCAACCAGCTCCGCAAGGAAGGCCAGAGCCACCCCATCGAGAAGGTCGGGGCACGCCTCCGCGGTCTCATGCCTTGGATCAAGAAGCGCGCCGTCAAGGGAGCGCAGGCGTCCTACCATTGATCGGCGGTTCCGCAGCTCCACAAGAGCGCGGCCAGAACGATTCCCCGAAGACCGGCGTGGGCAACCGCGCCGGTTTTTTTGTGGATGGAGCGTTGGCGAAAACGAGTCCGGCATGGTTTCGCATGGCGCATCCGTGATGCGCGCGAAGCTCCTCGCAGCCGATCCACCAGGATCCCGTCAGCGTCTCGCCCGTTCGCCGTGTTTCGCCAGCCCCAACTCCACAGCGGACTGCACGAGAACCTGAACGGC
>CAYSZN010000171.1:713-2011 GCA_964435425.1 uncultured Akkermansia sp.
GCCACGGAAGACGAGCTGCCGCAATGCCGCTTCGCCATGCTGCTCAAGAAGCCCGCTGAGGAGGGCATTCACGAAGGAGCTGTTCGCCACGCGCACTCCGGTGAAGTCGAGGACCAGGCGCTCGCATGGAGCGAGCGTCAAGTAGGGGTCGATACTCGCGACCCGGAACCGGTAGGCCTCGTCGCCATCGCCGAGATGGGAACCGAATTCCTCCCGAAGGTGAATCTCGTGGGTCATCGTTCAAAGCTAATGGGCAGCGAACCGGAATGCAAAGGAATCTCACGATCCTTAATCTTGCTGAATAGTTGATCGAAGCCGGCTGCCGCAGATCGCCTGAAGGACATCGTGATGATGGTACCGGGAAATCGGACTCCCGTCGGCAGCTCCCGGCATTTCGGCTCCGCGCCCCGCAGCCGGATATGGAGACCGGACTCGCTGGCGATCAGCAGGTGACCACCCATCGCTTCAATGAGGCGGGAACTGAGCGTGAGTCCCACTCCTTCATTCGTCGGGCCGCCCTTGCTTGAGATCCGAGCCTCCAAGGCCCGTTCGATGACACCTGCGTCCGAAAGTGGCTGCGCCCAAGGAAAGCCCGCCTCTTTCAAGCTGCTTGGGATGCCGCATCCGCAGTCGCCGATGGCGATGCGGATGAACCCGTCCTTCAGAGTGGTTTGCGCGGCGATGAATCCCTTGCCGCGGCTGTGCTGGCGCACATTGTTGGCCAATTCGGTGATGAGGTACCATGCGGTTCCATAGAGTCCCGCGTTCGGGTGCTCGTAGTCTTCGCCGCCGGGCGCGATGATTTCTGCGAAGGCCGATCCCAGCCGACTCACTGGATGCTCGATTTCCTCCAAGGGAATGAAGCGGCCCTTCGGATCTCGCGAGGCACCCATTCCGTTCGCATCAGCCAGGCCGCATTGTCGGGGGAGACCCATCCGGCGCAGATAGCTTGCGATACGGCATTCGTCGAAACCGGCGAACCGCGTAACGAGGTGCCGCCGTTTCCGGTGGGCCATGAGGGAGACGAGAGTGACCAATCCCGCGGGGGTGACCTTTTCCAAGTTCGCGAAGTCGAGATCCAGAGACTCGACATCGGCATGACCTGCGAGCTGTTCGATGAAAGGAATCAATCCGTCAGCGGAGACGTGGCGGGGAATGTGCAAGACGGAGGACATGCGGCGACGGCCCTTCAAAGGCAAGGTCGAGGATGGTGGGTGCAAAGAGATCCTCCTACTGGAAACGGTTCGCAAGACGGATGCGGCCATCTACCGAAAAAGTCGCCATCACGGCTTCCATTT
>CAYSZN010000171.1:2021-7288 GCA_964435425.1 uncultured Akkermansia sp.
AGAAGCGCGCCGTCAAGGGAGCGCAGGCGTCCTACCATTGATCGGCGGTTCCGCGAGAGCGGCCAGATCGATTTTCCGAAAACCGGCGCGGGTGACCGCGCCGGTTTTTTTGTGGATGGGGCGTTGGCGAAAACGCATGGTCCGCACAGCCACGACAATGGAGCGCGGACACTCTTGTCCGCATTTTGGCGGCTTCCGCAGCGGGCAGGAGTGCCCGCGCTCCTCTACCCATGCGCTCAGCGCAAGGAATCTCACCGTTCTCGCTCGCCCCGGCCTTTTCGCGTCCCGCCACCGTGCCCACCAACGCTTGCGCGGCCCCGGCTCTCCGCCGTAGAGTGGCGCATGTCCCTCTTCCGCTATGCTGCGCTGGCCCTTGCCTTGGGTGGTCTCGTCCCCTCCTCGGGCCGCGGGGACGAGGATCCGCTCGCCTTCGCCGATCTCGCCGCACCGGAGCACGACTACTGGAACCGCACGCCGAAGGATCCCTTCACCTTGCTCAAGGACGATCTCGAACAGGGGCGGCTGAACCTCGATGAGTCGTCGGAGAAGGCCTATCTCATCAGCCTGCTCGAGGCCTTGAACATCCCGGCCGAGACGCAGACGCTGCTCTACTCGACGACGAGCCTCCAGCTCAGCCTGATCTCGCCGCGCAGCCCCCGGGCGCTCTATTTCAACGACGACATCTATCTCGGCTACGTGCCCGGCGGCAAGATCGAGATCGTCTCGATCGATCCGGAGTTGGGCGCGATCTTCTACATCTTCGACATTCCCAAGCCGGGAGTGCGCCCCGTGGCCGAGCGCTCGCGCCGCTGCATGAATTGCCACTCCGACGAGGACACGAGGCAGGTGCCGGGCATCGTGCTGAAATCGGTCATCCCCGGTCCCACTGGCGGCAGTCTCGAATCCTACCGGCGCGGTCTGTCGGGACACGAGATTCCGCTCTCGGACCGCTTCGGAGGATGGCATGTCACCGGCGCGGAGGGAATCGGCCCACATTGGGGCAACCTCGTCGGGCGCTTCACGCCCCAGGGCATCGTGACGACACCCCTGCCGCCGGGCGAGCGCTTCGATTGGTCGGTCTTCCCGGTGGCGACGAGCGACGTGCTCGCCCACCTCCTCCAAGAGCACCAGGCCGGATTCGTGAACCGCGTCGTCGAGAGCCACTACCGCCTGCGCACGGCGCTGGCGCGGGGCAGGGGCCGCCTCCTGCCGGCGGACCAGGCCGATGTCGGGCGCCAGGTCGAGGAGCTGACGCGCTATCTCCTCTTCGCCGACGAGGCATCGCTGCCCAAGGGCGGCATCGCCGGCGACCCGGCTCTGAAGGAGGCCTTCCTCGCCTCCCGCCGTCCTGCAACGAACGGCGAGTCGCTGCGCGACTTCGACCTGAAGACCCACCTGTTCCGGAACCGCTGCAGCTACATGATCCACACCCCGCTCTTCCAGGCCTTGCCCGAGGGCTTCCGGCGGCGGATCTACGAGCGTCTCGACAAAGCCCTCGCCGCGAGTCCGGTGGACGCGGACTTTGCCTATCTGGACCCAGGCGAAAAGGAGAGGATCCGCCAGATTCTCAAGGAGACAGTGCCGGGCGTGCCGTGGTGAGGGGTGCCGCCCTCAGCCGGGCAGACGGTTCGTCCGCTGGCGCACGACGCCGTGGACGATGAAGGCGATGCCTGCCGCGACGAGGAAGACGGAGTAGAACTGGCCCTTCGTGATCCCGAGGACGAGGGAGGAGTCCGGCTCGCGGAAGTTCTCCACGGCGATCCGCCCCACCGCGTAGAGGATGAAGAAGACGCCGGTCAGGACGCCGTGCCAGGCGTTGCGCCACTTCAGACGGATCGCGAGCATGATCCCGAAGAGCAGCAGGCCCTCGACGAGCGCCTCGTAGAGCTGCGAGGGGTGGCGGGGCGTGAGGAAGCTGCCGAGCATGGCGCGGAAGGCGGGATTCTCCTGGGCGGTCTCCTGCACCAGCCCGACGACGGCGAAATGCGCGTCGTATCCGCTCGCGAGGGCCTTGGCCGCCGTGGCGTCGATCCGTTCGAGGAGGCCGGGGACGGTCTCTCCGGCGTTCGCCGCGAGCTCCCGGAGCTGGGAGACGGGGAACTTCCATTCGATTCCGTTGGCGGTTTGCTCCAGCTCGTTGAGTTCGTCGGGGAACTTCATCGCCAGCGGGCTGTCCGTGGGGCGCCCGTAGAGCTCGCCGTTGATGAAGTTGGCGATCCTGCCGAAGAACAGGCCGACCGGCGCGACGGTGACGAGGTTGTCGCCGTGGCCGGCCCACGAGGTGTTCGTGTAGCGGGCGTAGAACCACGCCACCAGCGTGATCCCGGCCATGCCGCCGTGGCTCGACATGCCGCCGCCGAGGATGTCGAAGAAGCTGAGGGGGTTCGCGACGAGCTCGTCGAAGTTGTAGAGCAGCATGTAGCCGAGCCGCCCCCCCAGCATCGTCCCGAGCACGGCGCAGAGGGTGATGAAGTCGCCGACCTGCGACTCCTTCAGCTCGCTCGCCCCGATCCTGACAAACCAGCGGATCAGGAGGAAGGCGGCGACGAAGCCGGCAACGTAGGCGAGGCCATACCATCGGATCCCGAAGGTCTCGGTGAAGCGGATCGCGAAAGGATCGAGATGATGGACGTAGGCGGCGAGAAGAGGGTGCATCGCGGGCGGCCACACCAAACCCGCGCGGCCCGCGAAAGCAAGCCCGCAAACGAAAGACCACGATGCGCCCGGCGCTCTTGTCGATGCTGGCGGTTGAAGGGAGGTGGATCGTGGAATACGGTGGGCCATGGCGAACGATGCGGATTTGCTCTTGCCCGGCGTGATGGCCAAGGTGGCTTCCCTTGACCCGCCCTCTCTGGAGGCGGTGCATCGCTTCCTGCTGAGGCTGGAGCTGGCGCAGTTGTCCGAGGAGATCCAGGACGAGGCGGAGGCGCTCCGGCAGGCCGGCGAGCTGGAGTCCGAGCTGATCGACGCGGCGGTGCGCGAACACCGGCGCATGAGCCCGTATGCAGGCTGATGCTCGTCGTCATCGACACCAACGTCATGCTGTCGGCCCTCGCGCGGCATTCGCCATACGCCCCCATCTTCTCGGCGCTGACCGCAGGCAAGCTGCGCATGGCGGCAAGCGCGTCGATCCTTCTGGAATACGAGGAGATCGCAGCGGAAAGGGGCGGAGTCCCCTTCTCCGCCCGCGTCATGCACCTGCTGAGCCTGGTGGGTGCCGCATACGGGACTGTCGTCCTAGCGCATCCAGCCTACCAGTTTCAGGTCGTGACCTCCGATTCCGACGACAACAAATTCACCGATTGCGCGATCACCGCCCATGCTGATTTCGTCATCACTAACGATCACGATTTCGCTCCGCTGGCGAAAGCCGGATACAAGCCCCAGCCCATTCGCCCGGAAGAATTCATCGCGAAGTATCTGACTTCGTAGGCCGCCGCCGCGAATCCTCCCTTTCCTTCCCCGGATCCCGCACGAAATTGCCCCTCCCTCTTCCGGCCATGTCCTTCCAGCCCCGCTCCTCCGCCATCGACCGGCTCCGTCTTGCCTCCATTCTCGACGGGATCTCCTACCTGATCCTCCTCGGCATCGCCATGCCGCTGAAATATCTCGCGGACCTGCCGCTCGCCGTCCGCATCGTCGGATCGATCCACGGCCTGCTCTTCCTCGCCCTCTGCGCCTGCCTTCTTGAAGTCCTGCTGCGGAAGCGGCTGTCCTTCGCCTGGTGCTTCGTGGTCTTCCTCTGCTCCCTCGTCCCCTTCGCACCCTTCTTCCTCGACCGGAAGTTGCGCCGCTTCCAGTCCGGCCCGACCTTCGGGGGCAAATGAACCGCTGGATCCTCCCCCGCCTCGCCGGTATCACCGCCGCCCTTGTGCTCGTGCTCCCTGTTTCCGCCGACGATCCCGCCGCCGCTGCCAGCAAGTCTCGCATCCCCAAAATCAGCGGATCGGGCGATCTCCCGCCCTTGCCCGAGGGAGCCTTCACCCTCGTCGTCATCCCCGACACGCAGCACTACACCGGCCTCGGTTGCAAGGGCGCGCTCGCCTCCGACGATCCGGTGGAGAACCGGCATCTCGCCGCGCAGGTCGAATGGATTCTCCAGAACCGCGAGGCGCAGAACATCGTCTTCGTCACCCACGTCGGCGACATCGTCGAGAGGAATCGGCCCGAGGAATGGGCCGTGGCCAAGGCGCATCTCGACCGGCTCCGCAGCATCGTGCCTTTCAGCCTGACCGTGGGCAACCACGACATGAGCTCGAAGGGGGACGCGCGGCTCTTCCAGCAGCATTTCCCGGCGTCCAGCTTCGCGGACTACTCTTGGTATCTCGGCTGCTACGCCCACGACCGTTCCGACCAGCACGTCTCCGCCAACAATGTGAACAGCGCCCAGCTCTTCAGCGCCGGCGGCATCGGCTTCCTCCACCTCAGCCTCGAATGCAACGCGCCCGACGACGTCCTCGCCTGGGCCGACGCCTTGCTGCGGCAGCATCCCGACCGCCGCGTCCTCGTCACCACGCACATGGACCTGGGCATCGTCGAGAAGCCCAAGACCGCGGAAGGCTACATCCGCGATCCCAAAGGGCGGATGCGCTGGTCGAAGATCCACGGCAAGCGCGGCAACAGCGGCGAGACGCTATGGGAAAAGCTCTTCCGCCACCACCCGAACCTCGACCTCGTCCTCTGCGGCGACCAGAGCCGCGTCACCGCCCTGCGCCTCGACACGGTCGCGGACGACGGCCACACCGTGACCTCGCTGCTGAGCGACTACATGAGCGAGCCGGTCCTGCGCCTGATGCGCTTCCTCCCCTCGGAGAACCGCATCGACGCGATCACCTGGCACGTCCCCGGCGGCTTCCTCGTCGAGGCGACCGTCCACGTGCCGGATCGCGGACAGCACCAGTTTTCGCTTGGGTTTGAGAGGGCGAAGTAGCCTCACGCGGCTGCGACCGGAAATCCAAGGAGGGCCGACATTCCTTGGCTCTTGGAATCTCGTCCGTGGAAATCAACCAAGGTAGCCCTGACCGGCCCGGTCAGGGAGGGAACGTCGTTTGGACGTTCGATTGGCCGCGCGGGCCGCACGGCCCTACCCACGACTGTCCCTCGCCGCCGTCATCAGCATCGTCGCCCAAGCATGGCGACAGCGGATCGCCAAAGCAACACAGGCGCTCCAGTAAAATCAGCGGAGATTCGCGTCAATCAGTGGTCTCCCCTTGAACCCGATGGCCGATTCGCCATAAAATGCGGCGATCCGCTTCAAGACGGTTCCG
>CAYSZN010000172.1:0-7281 GCA_964435425.1 uncultured Akkermansia sp.
GGTGACCGTGGAGAACAACACGAACATCAAGATCGAGGGCATCGACAAGCAGCTTGTCGGCCAGTTCGCCGCCGATGTGCGTTCCTACTACCCGCCGGAACCCTACAAGGGCAAGGGCGTCCGCTACAAGGGCGAGAAAGTCCGCCGCAAGCAAGGCAAGAGCGTCAAGCGATAATCAACCACCGGAAACAATCCATGAGCCTCTACATCCGCAAACAGGCCCGCGCCAAGGTGCGCCGCCGCATCCGGAAGAAAATCGCCGGCACGACGGAGCGTCCGCGCCTCGCCGTCCATTTCTCCAACCAGAACGTCTACGCCCAGGTCATCGACGACACGACGGGACGCACCCTCGCCGCGGCCTCGACCTTGGAGAAGGGTCTTTCCGCCAAGGGAGCGAACCAGGCCGCCGCCGCCAAGGTGGGCGAGGCCGTTGCAAAAAAGGCGAAGGAGGCCAATATCGGGACGGTTGTGTTCGACCGCGGTGGCTTCTCCTACCACGGCAAGGTGAAGGCACTCGCCGACGCGGCCCGCGAGGCCGGACTCAACTTCTGACCATCGATCTATGAGCGACGAATCCCTGAACGAAAACGCCCCCGTCGAGACTGCTTCCGACGTGCTTGAGGCTCCCGTTTCCACCGAACCCCAAGCTCAGGCCGATGGGGAGGCCGCCGGTTCCGGCGAAGCCCGCTTCGACAAGCTGCAGAAGGCCGAGGAGATCCTCCGTGCGAGCGCCCCCGCCTCCTCCCGCGAGATTTCGGAGAACACCTTCGAGAAGGTCGTTCACATCAACCGCTGCTCCAAGGTCGTGAAGGGCGGTCGTCGCTTCAGCTTCAGCGCCCTCGTCGTCAGCGGCGACCGGGACGGTCGGGTCGGCTTTGGCTTCGGCAAGGCCCAGGAAGTCTCCGAGTGCATCAAGAAGTCGAGCGAGGCTTCGAAGAAGCAGATGATGTCGGTGAACATCACCCACAACACCATTCCGCATCCCGTCATCGGCGAGCATGGCGGTGCCCGCGTCCTCCTGTTTCCCGCCTCGCCGGGAACGGGCCTCATCGCCGGTGGTGGCGTCCGCGCCGTCGTCGAGGCGGCGGGGATCAAGGATCTCCTCGCCAAGTCGATGGGCTCGAACAACCCGGCCAACGTCGTGAAGGCGACTCTGAACGCTCTGGAGCAGCTCCGCACCAAGGAGCAGATCTACTCCGCCCGCGGCAAGCGCCTCGCCGAGAAGAAAGCCCTCTAATCCATCCCTCTTTCCCCGAAGGAACCCCATCCCATGAAACTTCACGAATTGAAACCCACCCCTGGCTCGAAGCACCGCCGTCGCCGCGTCGGCCGCGGGGAGAGTTCCGGTCTCGGCAAGACGTCCGGCAAGGGCCACAAGGGCCAGAAGGCGCGCGCCGGCGCGTCGATCCGTCCGGGCTTCGAGGGTGGGCAGATGCCCATCGCCCGTCGCCTGCCCAAGAAGGGTTTCAACAACGCCCAGTTCAAGACGCGCTACGCCGTCGTCAACCTCGCGACCCTCGAGGCCAAGTTCGCCGACGGCGACGAGGTGAACGAGGCGAGCCTCCGCGCGGCGGGACTGGTCAAGGGCGTCTGGGACGGGATCAAGGTCCTGGGCAATGGCGACCTTAGCCGCAAGCTCTCCGTTACCGTCGATAAGATCTCGGCTGCGGCGAAGGAGAAAATCGAGAAGGCCGGGGGCAGTGTCGTCGCTTCCTGACGGAGGTTCCGCCGAACGTTCCGATCTCTCTCTTTCCTTCCCGCTCTTCCGATGATCTCCGCCTTCACCAACAGCCTCAAGATCCCGGAGCTCCGCTCGCGGATCCTCTTCACCTTGCTTGTCGTCGTGATCGTGCGCCTCGGTGCCGTGGTCACCTTGCCGGGCGTCGATGACAACGTTCTCCAGGACTGGTACGGACAGGTCCAGAAGCAGTCGGAGGACAGCCAGGGCCTGACCGCGGTGCTGGCCCTGATGAACGTCTTCAGCGGGGGCGGCCTGCAGAACTCGGCCCTCTTCGCCCTGGGGATCATGCCCTACATCAGCGCATCGATCATGATGCAGCTGCTGACGGCGGTGGTTCCGTCCCTGGGCAAGCTCTCGCGGGAGGAGGGCGGAAGGCAGAAGATCAGTCTCTACACCCGGGTTCTCACCATCGTGCTCTGCCTCTTCCAGGGCTATATGCTGGCGCAGTCCCTCGTCACACCCGAGGCGAACCCCTTCCTTCGCGACATCGCGAGCGGATCGACCCGCGAGCTCGTTCCCGATGCCGGGCCGCTCTTCATCCTCAAGACGGTCATCATCATCACGGCGGGATCGATGCTGCTCCTCTGGCTCGGTGACCAGATCACCGAGCGGGGCATCGGCAACGGCGTCTCCATCATCATCACCGTCAACATCATCTACGCGCTGCCCGGAGCCCTCTTCCAGGTCTACAACACCTACGTCGCCAGCGCCGGGGACAATCTTCTCCGTCCCTTCCAGCTCGTCGCCCTGATCGCCTTCCTCTTCTTCGTCATCGCGGCAGTGATTTCCATCACCCAGGCGCAGCGCCGCGTCCCCATCAACTACGCCAAGCAGGTGCGCGGCGGCAAGATGTATGGCGGCCAGACCCAGCACATGCCGCTGAAGGTCAACTACGCCGGCGTCATGCCCATCATCTTCGCGCAGGCCATTCTCATGTTCCCCGCGCAGATCATCGGGTGGACCTTCCCGCAGGAGGCCTGGGCGCAGAACCTGATGAACATTCTCGGCGGCGGTGGCGGTATCCACGGCTGGATCTACTATCTCCTAACGGGGCTGATGATCTTCTTCTTCAGCTATTTCTGGGTGGCGACGATGTTCCAGCCGAACCAGATCGCCGACGATCTCAAGAAGAACGGCGGCTACATCCCCGGCGTCCGTCCGGGGAAACCGACGGCCGAGTTCCTTGACAAGACGATGAGCCGCCTCACCTTCGCAGGGGCGATCTTCCTCACCATCGTCGCGATCCTGCCGCCGATCCTCACGGCTCTGATGGGCGTGCCGCCGCTTGCGGCGCAGTTCTTCGGTGGCACGGGACTTCTCATCATGGTCGGTGTTCTCCTCGACGTGATGCGTCAGGTGGAGACGCACCTGATCCAGCGCCACTACGATGGATTCCTCCGCAAAGGGCGTATCCGTGGACGCTTCGACCGTCCCGGCGGCGTCGGAGCGGCGGCGAGCGGCAACCAGATCCTCTATCTGCTGGTCATCGCCGCCATCCTCATCATCGGCGGGCTCGTCTACTACCAGATCGCGGCTCAGTGATCGGCACGGCTCTCCGCAATCTGGTGGCCCTCATGGCGAAGCGAAAGTCGAAGATTCAGCTCCGCAGCGGCAGCGAACTGGACGGCCTGCGCGAAGCGGGAGCGACCGCCGCCGAGATTCTCGCCCGGACCTGCGACCTCGTCCGCCCCGGCGCGACCACCGGAGAGATTGACCGGACCGCCGCCGACCTGATGGCGGAACGGGCCTGCAAGAGCGCCTTCCTTGGCTACAAGGGCTTTCCCGGACACATTTGCATCTCGGTGAACGAAGAGGTGGTTCACGGGATCGGTGGGCGGCGCGAGCTGCGCGACGGCGACATCGTGAAGATCGACGTCGGCATCCTCACGAAGGCGGGTTGGATCGGTGACAACGCCAAGAGCGTCTCCGCCGGAGCCATGCCTCCGGATGCCGTGCCCCTCCTTTCCGCGACGGAGGAATCGCTCTATGCCGCGATCTCGCGGGCCCGCGCCGGAGAGCATCTCTCCACGGTCTGCGCCTCCGTCGAGGACTATGTCGGCGCGCGCGGCTTCACCGTCGTCAAGCAGTTCGTCGGACACGGGGTCGGCCGCAAGCTGCACGAGGATCCGCAGGTGCCCAACTACTGGGATCCCGAGGAGATGGCCTCGCGTCGCTTCAAGAATCCGCGTCTCGAGCCGGGGATGGTCCTGGCCATCGAGCCGATGGTGAACGCGGGCACCGAGGAGGTCCGGATCCTCGAGGACAAGTGGACCGTCATCACCGCCGACCGGACCCTCTCCGCCCATTTCGAGCATATGGTGCTGATCACCGAGGACGAGCCGGAAATCCTCACCCCGCGCGAGCGCAGCTTTCCGTCCAAGGCATGAGAGCCGTCCAAAAGGCGGCCTGTCGAGGAGACGGATTCGTAAAAAACTTTTCAAAAATTGGAGGATTCGAGCAAAGAGCGGTTGCGGGAGATGAAAAGTGTAGTAAACATTCCCTCCCCGCGCCCAAAACCCGGCGCGATGCCCTATTTCGGGGGCTGGATTCGCATGGAATTCCAGCTACGACTTGAGTCCGTTTCAATGGAACGTGGCGCGAATCTCTCGAAAGCGGCTCCCTTTTCCCCTTTCCTCCCATGAAAGTCAGGCCATCCGTGAAACGTCTTTGCAGCGAGTGCAGCATCATCAAGCGGCACGGCGTGCTGCGTGTTATCTGCACGAACCCGCGTCACAAGCAGCGCCAAGGCTGATCCTTTTCCACCCCATCCCATCATGGCACGTCTACTCGGAGTCGAGATCCCCAACGAGAAGCGCATTGAGGCGTCGCTTCCCTACATTTTCGGCATCGGCCGGAAGACCGCGACCAAAATCCTGGAGGAAGCGGGGATCGATCCCGACATCCGCACCGGCGAGCTGAGCGAGGATCAGATGGCCCGCATCGCCAATGCCATCACCAGCGGCGGCGTCATGATCGAGGGCGATCTGCGCCGTGAGCTTCAGATCCACCTCAAGCGGTTGACCTCCATCAACTGCAACCGCGGCATCCGCCATCGCCGCGGTCTCCCCGTGCGCGGCCAGCGCACCTCCACCAATGCCCGTACCCGGAAGGGCAAGCGGAAGACGGTGGGTGTGATCCGCAAGTAATTTTCGAAAGAGAGCGACCATGTCCGAAGAGAACCTTCCCGAAGAAAACGCCGCCGCAGCTCCCGCCGAGGAAGCTGCTCCTGCGGCTGCTGCGCCCGCCGAGGTGCGCAAGGAAAAGGAGCGTCCCCGCACCGCGGAGGACATCTTCCTTGAGATGGAGAGCGCCGAAGGCGTCGAGAAGCCCAAGATCCTCAAGGCCAAGGGAAGCAAGAACGTCCACGCCGGTGTCGTCCATGTGGCTTCGACCTTCAACAACACGATCGTCTCCGTCAGCGATGCCGTCGGCAATGTGATCGGCTGGTCCAGCTCCGGCAAGATGGGCTTCCGCGGATCGCGCAAGAGCACGGCCTATGCCGCCCAGCTCGTCGCCCAGGACGCCTGCCGCCAGGCGATGTCCCACGGACTCAAGCAGGCCGAGGTTCGCGTCAAGGGTCCCGGCGCTGGCCGCGAGTCCGCTGTCCGCGCCGTGCAAGGCCTCGGCATCGAGGTTCTCCGCATCAAGGACGTCACGCCCGTCCCGCACAACGGTTGCCGGCCCAAGAAAGCCCGCCGCGTCTGATCCCGGACCGCCGCGAATCGATCCCGCAATTTTCCCACGATATGGCCAGATACACAGGTCCCACTGACAGGATCAGCCGTCGCTTCGGAGTGGCGCTGTTCGGTCCCTCCAAAGCGCTTGAGCGCCGCCCCTACCCTCCGGGGCAGCACGGTGCCCGCGGTGCCCGCAAGAAGCGCAGCGACTACGGGGTTGCACTGAACGAGAAGCAGAAGCTCCGTCTCCAGTACGGCATCCTCGAGAAGCAGTTCCGCCGCTACTTCGAGGAGGCCCAGCGCCGCCGCGGCATCACCGGGGACATCCTCGTGCAGCTCCTCGAGACCCGCCTCGACAACACCGTCTACCGTCTCGGCCTCGGCAGTACCCGCCGCGCCGCCCGTCAGTTCGTCGGCCATGGCCATGTGAAGGTGAACGGTCGCCGCGTCGACATCCCCTCCTACTGCGTCAAGCCCGGCGATGTGATCAGCGTGTGCGAGTCCGCCCGCTCCCAGCAGCTCGGCAACCGCGCCGCCGACCAGACCCAGATCCGTCCGGTGATGGACTGGCTCACCTTCGACCGCGACAAGCTCGTCGGCACGGTGAACCGCCTTCCCGAAGCCGAGGAGATCGACACGATGGTCAACGTCCAGCTCGTCGTCGAGCTCTACTCCCGCTGATCCGAAAGGCCGGAGCAATCCCGCGGATGTGACCTTCGGCGCTTTCGAGCCAACCGAATGTCACATTTTTGTTGGCGGGAAAAAGCAGGCGAGAACATCAGCGGCCCCGATCTGCGACAGTCCATTTTCCAAACGCCGACATGAAAGCTCCGATCCTATATCTCTCCTCCCTTCTCGCCGTTCTCTCGATCCTGTTCCTGCCCGCCGCCCGCGCCCAGGAGGACAGCGTCGAAGCCAAGTCCCGGAAGCTGCTTGAGCAGTACAAGGGGGCTCTCGTCGTCATCACCGCGAAGGGAATGCTGAAGGCGAAGACCTCGGGCGACCCGCTCCCCGACCGCGAGCAGCAGCGGCGCACCCTCGGCGTCACCATCGGCGACGACGGCCTGCTCGTGGTGTCCAACTCCGCGATCGATGCCGCCGTGGGCCTTCAGGGGCAGCAGGCGAAGATGGACGAGAACGTCGTGACGATCCAGTCGGCCGTCACCGAGTTCTCCGATGTGGAGATCAGCTACGGGGACACGACCCTGCTCCATGGCAAGGTGGTCCGCCAGGATGTGGAGGCCGACGTGGCCTTCATCATGCCGGACGCGGCCGAGGCGAAGGCGCTGAACAAGAAGTTCGAAAAGGTGGATCTCTCCCAGTTCGCGGCCACGGCCGATGTGGCCGACCAGGTCGTCGGCCTGTCGCGCTCCTCCGCCGTCTACGGCTACATGCCGACGCTGGTGATGGGGCGCATCACGGGAGTGTTCAAGGGCGAGCGCACCTTCTTCGTCACGGACGCGGGCACGGCCCAAGGGATTCCGGTCTTCACGCTCGACGGCAAGCCCGTCGGAGTCACCGTGGTCCGCATCATCGAGGGCCAGCCCTCCGGCGTCTTGGGCACGCTCTCCGCCGGTTCCATTCAGGTGATGGCCAACCTCGCCCGCGAGGCCGCCAAGCCGTAACGGAAGGCAGGTTGTTCGCTCTGCTTCGATGAGCACGGCCTACGAGCGCCTTCTCGCCCTCGGAAGGGAATTGCAGCTCGTCAACGATGCCGCTGCCCTCCTCGGTTGGGATCAGGAAGTGCTGCTGCCGTCGAAGGGCGTCGCCTACCGCGCCGAACAGCTCGCTTGGTTCAGCGGCCATGCCCACGAGCGCTTCACTGCTCCGGAAGTGGGCGACTGGATCGCTGAAGCGGAGCTG
>CAYSZN010000173.1:0-3021 GCA_964435425.1 uncultured Akkermansia sp.
CGCGGAAGTTCTCCCACGAAAGCGCCCCGGCCTTGACCACGGCGTGCAGGTCGTCCCCCTCGAGCAGCTCCATGACCACGTAGGGCCCCACCGCATCCTCCTCGAAGGCGAAGACGGTGATCACATTCGGATGCTGGAAGCGGGACAGCGCCGCCACCTCGCGGGAGAGGGACTCGGCGGCGGCCTCGTTCAGATTCGTCTCCTCGACGGGGAGCAGCCGCTTCAGTGCGACCTCCCGCCCCATCACCGTGTCGTAGGCACGGTAGACCGCGCTCATTCCTCCCCTGCCGATCCTCCCCCGAACTTGATAGCGCTCTGACATTGCCGGATTTGGGACGGCGGACGCGAACCGCCGGCACTCTTCGTCGTTTTAGCGCTTGATTGTCCCATAGATCCTGACCATATCCACGGAAATCGATGCCTCCCACCCATTCATGAGCGCCCAGAATCCTCCGAGCCCCCCTCTCCCCGCTCCCCTTCTCGGAGGCATCGAGGCGGGCGGGACCAAATACGTCTGCGCCGTGGCCCACGACCCGGCGCACCCCCTTCTGGAGACCCGCTTTCCCACCGGCGATCCGGAGGCGACCGTGGCGCAGGCCGCCGCCTTCTTCCGCGAGGCCGCCGCGATCCACGGCCCCATCCAGGCCCTCGGCATCGGCACCTTCGGCCCCGCCCGGATCGATCCCGCTGCTCCCGACTACGGCTCCATCCTGACCACCCCGAAGGCGGGCTGGTCCGGCTTTCCCCTCGTCCCGGCCTTGAGACAGGCCCTCGCCGACAATCTCCCCATCGCCTTCGAGACCGATGTCAACGCCGCCGCCGTCGGCGAGGCGGCCCACGGCGCCGCCCGTGGGATGCGGAATGTCGCCTACATCACCGTCGGCACGGGGATCGGCGGAGGCTTCCTCGGCGATGGACAGCTCCTCCACGGCCAGATGCATCCCGAGATCGGCCATCTCGCCGTGCCCGACCTCGATAGCGCCTACGGAAAGGACACCTGCGTCTGTCCCTTCCACGCGAGCTGTCTCGAAGGCCGGGCGAGCGGTCCCGCCATCGAGGCCCGCTGGGGAAAGCCGGGTCACGAACTGCCTGCCGACCATCCCGCCTGGGAACTCGAGGCCGGCTATCTCGCCCTCGGCTGTCTCCAGCTCACCGCCGCCTGGTCGCCGGACCTGATCCTGCTCGGCGGCGGCGTCTCGCAGAAAGCCGGTCTCGTCGAGCGGGTGCGGACGGAGCTGGAACGCCTAATCGGCGGCTACTGGACGCTCCCCCCGATGGGGAACTATGTGCGCCTTCCCGAACTCGACCAGCAGGCCGGCATCGTCGGAGCCCTGACCTTGGCGCAGAGGCTCCTGTGAGGGGTGGAGCCCCGCGCTCCTCCCGTCAAGAGTTGAGAGGCGAGAGGCTCAAGCCAAGGAAGGCCGACATTCCTGTCGGCCAACAAGCCCGGCCCGACCAGCCGGCCGACAAGAATGTCGACCCTCCTTGGGACGTGGAAACGCGTCCGTGGAAACGATTTGGGTGCCGAATCAATAGGATCAGCCGCCCGCCGCCAGATAGACCTCCTCGAAGGGCTGGACCACGACGAATCCATCGCCCTCGAACTTCATCTGGAAGGACTCTCCACTTCCCCGGCCAAGGAAGGTCTTCAGGCTGATGTCCGTCTTGAAGTCGGGATTCAGGTTCGCCGACCAGGCGATCGTCGCGTTCGGATCGGTGAAGACCGGATTGCCCGGACTGACGCGCAGGGTCATGGGGTTGTAGTGCGAGGTGATCGCGATCAGCCCCTCGCCGGAGAGACGGTAGTTGAAAAGTCCGCCCGCCATCATCCCCGCGACGCGGCGCATCAGCTTGATCTCGTTCTTCACCGACGACTCGAAGGCGAGGATGTCGTTGCCGTTCACGCAGATCGCCTCGCCCGCCAGTTGGATGACCGAGATCTTCTTGCCCCGGTCGGCGAGATACATCTTGCCGCTGCCCTCGGCCTTGGTCAGCCTCGCCCCCTCGCCCGAGACGGCCTTCTTCAGCAGGTTGCCGATGCCGTGCTCGAGGACGCCCTCGCGGGTGAACTTGATCTGCCCCCGGTAGGAGATCATCGCCCCCATCTTCATCCAGACGAGACCGTTCAGGTTCACCTCCAGCATCCGGTCCGACTCCAGCTCGAAGGTCCCCTGGTTCAGATCCTGCTGCGCCGTCTGGCTGACGAATTCTTCGAGGGAGTAGCGTGACATGCCGGGAACATAGGGGAAAAGACCGCCGGGGTCAACGCTGCGGCACTTTCCGCCCCGGAATCTCGAAGGCATCGAGCACGACGCCGTCCAGCGCCTTCAGCTCAGCCCGCATCGTCGGCGCGCCCGGCTTCAAGGTGAGCAGCAGGTAGTTGTCCACCCGCGCATGGAAGCGGGATTCGGGATCCTTGTAGAGATCGCCGTCGCCCTTCAGACAGGTGTTGAAATAGGGAAGACCGCCCGGCAGCTCCGCCCGCTCCGCAAAATAGCCGAAGCCCGTCACCAGCGCGCTGCCCTTCTCGAACTGCTCCAGCCACACTCCCTTCCCCGCCATCTCGAGCGAAGTCCGCTTTTCGTTCATCAGGGTCACGACGAAGCCCGCCCCGAGTTCGTCCATCGTCTCCGCATACCAGAGGAACTGCGGCGAATCCGTCTGCCAAGCGTGGCAGCTCTGCCAGGTCGTGCCGTGGTCCTGAATATGGTTGAGATCGAGCGCGACGAAGGCGAGGTCGAAACGCGGAATTTCAAAGCGCCATTTCCACTCGTCCCCCGGCAGGGCGAAGAACTCGCGGAACGCCTTCGCCTCGACATCGTAGACGGGATGCTCCGGCGGCTTCGGCCCGCGCGGGGTGATCTCGTGGTCGTGGTTGCCGAGGATGGGGAGAAAGGGAATCGAGCGGAAGATCTCGGGATACGCGTCGATCAGCGCGGCGAAGGCCTTCGTCCCCTCCTTGCCGGCCTCGTGCAGGCTCGCCACATTGTCCCCCACCGTCAGCAGCAGATACGGATCGTC
>CAYSZN010000173.1:3031-7266 GCA_964435425.1 uncultured Akkermansia sp.
CAAGGAAGTCCGCTTTTCGTTCATCAGGGTCACGACGAAGCCCGCCCCGAGTTCGTCCATCGTCTCCGCATACCAGAGGAACTGCGGCGAATCCGTCTGCCAAGCGTGGCAGCTCTGCCAGGTCGTGCCGTGGTCCTGAATATGGTTGAGATCGAGCGCGACGAAGGCGAGGTCGAAACGCGGAATTTCAAAGCGCCATTTCCACTCGTCCCCCGGCAGGGCGAAGAACTCGCGGAACGCCTTCGCCTCGACATCGTAGACGGGATGCTCCGGTGGCTCCGGCCCGCGCGGGGTGATCTCGTGGTCGTGGTTGCCGAGAATGGGGAGGAAGGGAATCGAGCGGAAGATCTCGGGATGCGCGTCGATCAGCGCGGCGAAGGCCTTCGTCCCCTCCTTGCCGACTTCGTGCAGGCTCGCCACATTGTCCCCCGCCGTCAGCAGCAGATGCGGATCGTCCAGCAGGAGCGAGCTGAAATCCCGGCCCGGCGCAAAGCCCCAATCCCCGACCACGGCGATGCGCAGCTCGTCCTCGGGATAGCGCTTCACCGAATGGACCGCCGAAGTCTCATCCCCTTCCCCAACCCGGTAATACAGACGCCCCTCTCCGTAGCCGAAAGGAACAGAAACGTGGTGCCGGGTGGAAAGAATTTCCTCGCCCTCTATTACGGTCCCTTGGGTAACTCCTCGGCCCAGCTCAGGTCCGTAGCCATACGCGACCACCGAACGAGCTGGTGCCTCCGTTTCCCAACTGATCGTCAACTTCGATGGCTCCTCCGTCGTATGGGACAGCCAGATGCGTTTGATCGGAGCCGCGTCGAGCGGAAGAGCAAAAAACGACAGGGAGAGCAGAATCGGTCGGAGCATGATCGGACAAATGGAGTTTCAAGAATCTCCCACCCTCCCCCTTCCCTAGTCGAGGACGGCATCGCGCCCCGATCAAAAGCGTAATCGGAGACCTCCCGGCTAACTTCACTTCGTTAAATTTGGATTTGGACCACGAATGTCACAAATAAACACGAATATTCTTGAGTTCCATTCGTGTGATTCGTGACATTCGTGGTCCAAATCCCATTCTTTCGAGTGATTCCCCAACCCACACCCAAGCGCAGCTTGGGTTCAGGTGCTGAAAACTGAACACTAAAAAACTTCTACCCGGCGTCCCTCCGGTCCATCAAACCATCCCCTCTGGATCAAGCGCCTCCGCGAGAACTTCCGGCGGCAGCATGGCCCGTTCCTCGCAGATCTCGCGCACCGTCCTTCCCCGCGCCACCGCCTCCTTCGCGATGTCCGCTGCCGTCTCGTAGCCGATCACGGGGACGAGTTTCGTCACCATGGCCATCGACCATTCCACCAGCTCGCGGCAGCGTTCCCCGTTCGCCTCGATCCCCACCACGCAGCGCTCCGTGAAAACCCCGACCGCATTGGCGAGCAGACGAACCGAGCGCAGGACGTTCTGCGCCATCATCGGCATCATCGTGTTCAGCTCGAGATTGCCGTTCGCTCCGCCCCAGGCCACCGCCGCGTCAAAACCGACGACTTGGGCGCAGACCTGCATCAGCGACTCGCTCATCACCGGGTTCACCTTGCCCGGCATGATCGAGGAGCCCGGCTGCGTCGCCGGCAGCGAAATCTCGCCGAGGCCGCAACGCGGTCCCGAGGCGAGCCAGCGCACGTCGTTCGCCACCTTGAAGAGCCCCACTGCGATGGTGCGGACCTGCCCGCTCGCCTCGACGAGCCCATCCCTCGCGCCCTGGGCCTCGAAGGGATTCCCCGCACGCACGAAGGCGATGCCTGTCTTCTCCGCGAGCCGAGTGATGACTCGCTCGGCGAAGTCCTTGGGACAGTTCAGGCCCGTCCCCACCGCCGTGCCGCCGAGGGGCAGCTCCAGCAGAGCCCCGACCGCCTTCCTCGCCCGCTCCGCGGCAAGCTCGAGCTGCCGCGCATAACCGGAGAACTCCTGTCCCAGCCGCACCGGCGTCGCATCCATCAGGTGCGTCCGGCCGATCTTCAGGATGCCGTGGAAGGCCTCCGCCTTCTCCGCGAGCGCCGTGCGGCATCGCTCCAGCGCGGGAACGAGGTCACGGGTCAGGGCCACCGCCACGGCCACATGGATCGCCGTGGGAAAGGTGTCGTTCGAGGACTGGCTCGCGTTGACGTGGTCGTTCGGATGGACCGGCCGCTTCGAGCCGAGCGGCTCGCCCGCGAACTGCGAGCAGCGATTCGCGATGACCTCGTTGGCGTTCATGTTCGTGCTCGTCCCCGAACCAGTCTGGAAGACATCGACGACGAAATGCCGGTCGAGCGTCCCCGCCCGCATCTCCTCCGCCGCCTGCTCGATCAGCGCGGCCCGTTCCGAGGAGACCACGCCCAGCTCGCCGTTGACCCGTGCCGCCGCCGCCTTGATGAGCCCGTAGGCATGGATCAGGCCCGCGTCGAGCCCCTCGCCCGAGATGGGAAAGTTCAGCACCGCCCGCTGCGTGCTGGCGCCCCAGAGCGCATCGCCCGGAACCTCCATTTCGCCCAAGGTGTCGTGTTCGGTCCGGATGGCAGGTGTCGTCATGGAGATCAGAGTTGAGAGTTGATAGGCCGGAAACGAGCGGCTGGCGCCGAAATGCAGGCTCACCCAGAGGGTGAGTTGCCGCATCGAGGCGACTCGCCGACTCCGAAACTCTCAACGATCTACTCTCAACTATCATCTTTCTTTTGGGCACCGCGTCGGAGAAAGGACAAAGAAGGGCGGATCGGCGGCCATTTACCGCCATGCCGGCCCGCGTCCGCAAAGCCGATGCAACAGTCTCTTGACCTCCGCACCGACACAAGCCGACACTCCGGCACCACGTGTCCATGACCGATTTTCTCCTCGCCGTGCTGCCCATCGGCTTTCTCGTCGTCGCCATGACCCTGCCGAGACCGCTGCCCTCCACCGCGGCCTTTGCCCTCGGTTCGGCGCTGGCCTACGGCATCGGCCTCCTCCATTTCGACCTGCCTCCCGTGCTGCTCAACGCGGGAGCCCTCAAAGGCCTGCTCGATGCGCTCACCCCGATCTCCATCGTCTTCGGAGCCATCCTCTTCTTCGTCGCCATGGAAAAATCGGGAGCCATGGGCATCGTGCAGAACTGGCTGCGCGGTCTCTCCGACAATCCCGTCGCCCAGATCATGGTCGTCGGCTTCGCCTTCGTCTTCCTCATCGAAGCCGCCGCCGGATTCGGATCGCCCGCCGCGCTCGCCGCCCCCATCCTCGTGGGCCTCGGCTTTCCCGCCCTCCGCGTCGCCGTGGTCTGCCTGATCTTCAACACCATCCCCACCGCCTTCGGGGCCGCCGGCACACCCGTCTGGTTCGGCTTCGAGCTGCTCCGGCTTCCCCGGGAGGACATGCTCGCCCTCGCCTGGCAGGGCGCCGTCTTCCAGGCCTGCGCCGGCCTGATCGTGCCCATCGTCTCGCTGCGGCTCCTTCTCCCCTGGCGCACCATCGGACGCAATCTCGTCTTCATCCTGCTCTGCCTGCTCGCCTGCATCCTGCCCATGCTGGCGGTCGCGAGACTCAGCTACGAGTTCCCCGTCGTCGCGGGCGGCGTCTTCGGACTGCCGGCCGCCATCCTCCTCGCCCACTTCGGCATCGGACTGGAAAAGCCGGATGCCGCCCATGTCCAGGCACCGCTCTGGTCCCCCTCCGTGGCCGTGGCCCTGATCCCTCTGAGCCTCGCCGTGCTGGTGCTGCTGCTCACCCGCCTTCCCCTCTTCGGCCTGCGCGACTGGCTCACCTCCGCACCTCCCTCGCTGAACCTGTCCCTGGGTTCGCTGGGCGAGGCCTCGCTCAGCCCGTCACTGATCGTGCGGGTCCGGGACATTCTGGGACAGGGCCTCTCGTGGTCCCATGCCGTTCTCTATGTCCCATCGATCATCCCCTTCGTCCCCGCCGCCGTGCTGGCGCTGCTGCAAGGACGACGCGGCCCCGCCGTCTTCGCCGAGACCCTGAAAGCCACTCTCGTCCGCATCGGCACCCCCGTGCTGGCCCTGTTCGGAGCCCTCGTCTTCGTCAACCTGCTGATGATCGGTGGAGAGCGCGCCCCCGCCATGATCCTCGGACGCACTCTGGCCAAGGCGGCCGGCGACGCGTGGATCTACGCCGCTCCGCTCCTCGGTGCCGTGGGCAGCTTCTTTTCGGGATCGACGACCATCTCGAACCTCACTTTCGGCCCCATTCAGGCCTCCATTGCCGAAGAGACCGGCGTGCC
>CAYSZN010000174.1:0-7224 GCA_964435425.1 uncultured Akkermansia sp.
CCGGTGGCGACGAGGCCGGGCAGGTCCGCGGAGGACACGGCGTGCTGGTTTTCGAAGGCGTCGGCGTAGTACCACTCCATCGCTGGCGACAGTAGGATGGGAAGACGCCCGGATCGAGCGTTTTCCTCAAGCGAAGCCGCAATAGCGACGGTAGGCGGCGAGCCGCTCCTCGAAGCGTTCGGTCGTGAGGCCCTCGAGGGCGTGCGTGCTGAAGCTTTCGCAGGTGAAGCTGGCGAGGATGGTGCCGCGGGCGACCGCGCCGGTGAGGTCGGCGAAGCCGTAGGAATCCTGTCCGAGGCTCGCGAGATAGCCGGCGAAGCCGCCGATGAAGCTGTCCCCTGCCCCGGTCGGGTCGAAGACCTCGCTCAAGGGATAGGCGGGGCAGGCGAAGAAGTCGCTTTCCCCGAAGAGCATCGCGCCGTGCTCGCCTTTCTTGACGATCACGTATTTCGGCCCCATCTCGCGGAGGCGGTGGCCTGCGGTGACGGCGTTCGAGGTCTCCATCATCAGCTTCGCCTCGCTGTCGTTGAGGACGAGGAGGTCGATGCGCCCGAGGAGCTGCTCCAGCTCCGGCCGCGAGATCTGGATCCAGAGGTCCATCGTGTCGGCGATGGTGAAGCCCGGCCCGCCGCCGAGCTGGTCGACGACGCTGTGCTGGTTCAGCGGATGGGCGTTGGCGAGGAGGTTCACCGTCGTCGCCGCCTTCTGCGACTCGGCCACGGCGGGCCGCCAGGATTCGAGCACGTTCAGCGCGACCTCGAGGGTCTCGCGGTTGTTCATGTCCTCCATGTATTCGCCCGACCAGCGGAAGGTCTCCCCCTCGGAGAACTCGACGCCCTCCAAGTTGATGTTGCGCGTCTTGAAGAGGTCGAGATGCTCGGCGGGGAAGTCGCGCCCGACCACCCCGACCATGCCCACCGGGGAGAAGTAGCTCGCGGCGATGGCGGCGTAGGAGGCGGAGCCGCCGAGGAGGTTCTCCTGCGACGCTTTCTGCGTTTTGACATGGTCGAGGGCGATGGAACCGGAGACGAGGACGCTCATTTTCGGGAGTAAAAGGTAGAAGGTGGGAAGGTGAAAAGTCTGATCAGGGGAGGAGAGTCCTCGCGGCCCGGACATAAGCAGCGATGTCGGGGGCTTGCAAGATGCCAGAGACGATGACGGCGCGTTTTGCCCCGGCGGCGACGAGGTCGCGGAGGTTCTCCTTCTTGATGCCGCCGATGCAGAAGATGGGCAGGTCGGGATGGCGCTCGTGGACCTCGCGAATCTCGGCCGTGCCGATGGGCACGTAGTCCGGCTTCGTCGGGGTGGCGAAGAGCGGGCCGAAGCCGATGCAGTCGGTCCGAGGATCGGCCGCGGCGGCGGCGGCCTGGGCGAGGCTGTGGGTGGAGCGGCCCACGAGCAGGTCCGGGCCGACGAGGGCGCGGACTTCGTCTATGGAGGCGTCGTCCTGCCCGACGTGGACCCCGTCGGCTCCGACCGACACGGCAATGGCGGCGTGGTCGTTGATGAAAAAGGGCACGCCCGCCTCGCGGCAGATCGGCAGCAGGGCCTCGGCCCAGCGTTCGATCTCGTCGGGCGCGTGGCCCTTGGCGCGGAGCTGGACCACGTCGATGCCGCCCTCGACCATTTCGGCGGTCACGCGGACGAGCGAGGAGGGCGCGGCGTAGCCGAGATCGACGATGCCGTAGAGCTTGGCGTGGAGGAGGGTGGTGCGGGGCATGGGATAGGGCTCAATGTTTCCAACTCGGCGACTGCTTGGCCAAGAGCATCGAACGCCATCAAGCATCGTCACCGACAACTCTCAACAAGATAGCACCCTCCTCCGGCGAAACCTCGAACACGGTCGCTTGTCGAAAGCCTCGAAAGACTGACAATTCCTCAAGTCCAGGGGTAGCGCGAAGCTCGGCAGCCGGAATATGCAAATCGCGACGAAGATATGTGGCATAGATTCGGCAATCAGCCCCGGTCTCGGGTGATTTCTGAAACCTCTGCTCGCTCACCAGTTCCGGCGTGTCCTCCGGGGAGGAGTCAATGCGGAGGGTCGCCCGGATTCGCTGCTTCCCGGTTTCCCATATGAACGCGACATCGCCCACCTGAACCTGATCGCGATAGCGGCTGATGCGCCAAGTCGTCTTCGGATCCGGGTCGGCGAGACGATCCTCCAAGCGGTAGAGGGCGGGGTTGCATTTGAAAATCCAGTAGTTCATGGGCGCACACCGATGCCTAACAGGGTCGAACGCGGGAGTCAACCGGGTTTGGCTGCGGAGGAAACCCTGTCCGGTGACACGCCGGATTGCGCGCCTGCGCCCGTCGCGTAGAGTTCCGGCCATGAGGAACGAAGCGGATCCCGTCGACATCCCGACCGTGGCGCCGGAACTGGTCGGCGCCTGGGCGGAGCACCGCCTCTCGCGTCCCCCGCACGCCGAACTGCCCCAACTCACCGAGGTCTTCCGCGACATCCTCTGGACGGCGCGGCGCTATGTGCCTTCGGAAAGCGGCTCGATCTGTCTGGCCGCTCCCCCAGTGCCGGATGGGGGCCTCGTCTACGTGGCCGCCTTCGGGGCGGAGGCGGCCTCGATCGTGGGATCGAGGCTCGCCGCCGGCACGGGGATCACGGGCCGGGTCTTCCGCGAGGGACGCGCCGTCCTCCAGAACGAGGCGCGCGGCGACCGCGACTTCTACTCCGGATTCGACGACGCCTCGCACTACACGACCCGTTCCCTGCTGGCCGTGCCCGTGACGCTCGCGGAGGAGACCATCGGAGTGATCGGACTGTTCAACCGCCTCGAGTCCCACGGCTTCCGGTCCGAGGATCTGAAGCTGCTCGAGATCCTCGGCGGCTACGCCTCGAATTCGCTCCTCAACCTCGTCGACGCGTTCCAGCATCGCGAGATCGCGAGGCGCGACGATCTCACGGGCCTCCGCAACGACCGCTTCTTCCACCGGCAGCTCCGGGCCGAGCTGGAGCGGCGCGAAGCCGAGGGCGGGGATCTCAGCCTGATCTTCCTCGACCTCGACCGCTTCAAGGCCATCGTCGACGGGCACGGGCATCTCGTCGGCAGCCAGGTCATCGCCGAGGTGGGCCGCCTCATCGGCCGCGTCGTCCGCGATCCCCGGGCCACGCTGGCCCGCTACGGCGGCGACGAATTCGTCGTGGTGCTGCCCGGATCGGGCTCGTCGGAGGCCGTGGCGGTGGCCGAGGCGATCCGCAGCGCCATCGCCGAGACCACCTTCCTCGCCGAGCCGGGCGAGGACGGCCGTCCCGCCCTGAACCTGAAAGGCGCCTTCTCCGCCAGCATCGGCGTCGCCTCCTACCGCGACTGCGCCTTCGCCGACGCGCCGGGGAATTCGCCGACGGACTGGCGGGTGCGCCAGCGGGACTTCATCGAAGTGGCCGACCAGGCGATGTACCGGGCCAAGGCCCTCGGTCGCGACCGGGTCTGCCTCGGTCCGTGAAAATGTGCCGGGCTTTCTCTTGATCGGGATGGAACGAATCGGTAGACTGTTACTTTCCGCTCCAAACGTCCCTCCGGATGGGGGCCGCTCCTTCGCTGCATGAACACGAAAATCCGCTTCGGTTGCCTGGCGTCGGTCCTTCTTCTCGCCTCCGGGCTTCCCCGGCCGGCACTGTCGAACGAGGCTGGAATCGGGGAAATGAAGGCCGCCTACGCCACCGCCCGTGCCGGCATCGAGGAACCGCAGCGCACCCTGCTCGCGAAATACCGCGAGAACCTGCAATCCCTCCTCGAGCGCCAGCGGGCCGCGGGGAATCTCGAGGCCGTCCTCGCGACGACCCAGGAAATGGAATCCGCCACGTCCGACGGTCCCCGCGACTTCGCCTCGCAGCCCGAGCTGAAGCGACTGCGCGAGATCTACGACAAGGCCCTCCTCCGTCTCCGGACGGCGGCGGCGGCGGACCTCGACCGCCTGCACGAGACCCACCGTGCGCAGGCCCAGTCCAAAGTCGAGAGCCTGACCCGCGCCGGAAGGATCGACGAGGCCAAGGAAGCCAATGCCTGGCTCGAGGAGCTGCAGGAGCAGGCCTCCGCCGGTACCGCGGACGGGGACAAGGTCCTCTGGGAGTTGAAAAGCCGTGCCGGCATCGAGCCCGTCGGCGACTGCGAGATGAAGTCGGTGAAGGGAGGATTCGAGCTGACCAGCCAGCGGGGCGGCGCCAACGCGTGGATGAAGTCCCGGCAGGAGTTCTCGCCCCCCTTCCGCATCGTCGCGAGGGTTGCGACGGATTCGACGAACATCCGCTTCTACTACCGCAACCATCTCGCGATCCTGAACTGGGAGGTCAACCCCTCCGAACTGCGCATCCACCATCCGGACGGAAGCGGAGGAGTCGGTTTCGCCGGGAAGGGGCAGATCCCCCGCAACCGGATGCAGGATGTCGAGATCGACGTCCTTGTGGACAAGGTCACGGTGAAGGTCGACGGCAGGTTGCGCGGAGAGCTCATCACCTCCAGCCCCGACCTCAAGGGTCCCGTCGGCATCGGCCCCGCTTTCGGCAGCACTGTCACGGTCGAGTCGTTCCGCGTCCTCGCAGCCGAGTGAACCGGATGGAGTGGAGTTGAGAGCGGATCGGGCCGTATCAAAGCAACTCGTTCATCATCAATCTCCCGACTAACCTCACTTCGTTAAATTTGGATTTGGACCACGAATGGACACAAATGAACACGAATATTCTTGAGCCCCATTCGTGTGATTCGTGGTCCAAATCCCATTTTTTGAGTTATTCCCCAATCCACACTCACGCGCAGCTTGGGTTCCGGTGTTCTCAACGATCCACTCCCGACTAAGATGAAATGCCTCCTGCCGAGTCTGCTCCTGATCGCCGCCGTTCTTGTGGCCGGACCGGCGGACGCGCAGACCACCGCGCCGGGGGCCACCGCGGATTGGCCAAGGTCGCTGAACGGGCTGAAGCTGGACTTCGACATCGAGCGGGTCGAACAGATGAAGCCGCTCGCGGCGCTCGACGGGCTCTATCGCGAGCAGTTGGAGAAGCTCCGCCTTGATGCGCAGTCACGGGGAAGTCTGGAGCAGGTCATCGCCGTGCAGGCCGAGCTCGCCGCGCTGGAGGGACGCGCGACTGACGAAACAGGCGAGGACTTCCCCGATCTGGCGAAGGCGCGGTCCATCTATGAAAAGGCGAAGAGCGAACGCGAGGCCGCCCTGCGCCGGGGCCTGCTCGTCCTGATCTCGGAGCAGAAGGTGAAGCTGGAGGCCATGCGCACCGCCCAGACGCAGGCGAACCAGCTCGAGGAGGCCGTGCGCACGGACGAAGCCCTGCGCACCCTGCTCGACCTGGAGCAGCAAGCCCTCCGCAGCGCCACCCCCTCGTCGCCGGAGGCGAGGGCCTCCGCGCCCCTTGCCTCCGGCCCCCGCGCCCGCAGCCTCAAAGTCCGTGTCCAGATCGACGGGATGAGCCACCTCCACATCACCGGCGACGCGATCTGGTTCGACCACACGCGCGGTAACGCGGCTCCCCCGGGGCGGCATCAGGGGGATTTCCCCACCTACCTGAACGACCGGATCGAATGGCGGCCCGCGTGGGAGGGGAGAGTCACTCAGCGGTATCCCATCGCCCTCGATCTCTCCTTCGCCGGAACCCGTTCCGAGGTCCATCTCCGGCAGTCGAACGGGCGGGGATTCGCCAAAGTCATCCAGCAGCCCGCTCCCTCCAACGACTACACGGCCGTCGTCGAGATGCGCGACGAGACCCCCGAAGGACGCGTCTTCAACGGGTCGGACTGGATGGAGTTCCGCCTCAGTTGGTAGTCTCTGCTGGAAGGGGTGGCCGCGAAGAGGCACAGAAGACACAAGGACCCGTCCATCGGGGGAGGGCTGCGAAGGAAGGACTTGCCGCGAGGCAAGGGTAGGGCCGTGCGGCCCGCGCGGCCAATCGAACGTCCAAACGGCGCTCCCTACCCGAGCGGGCCGCGCGGGGCTACCTTGAGCTCCGCTTGAGGGCGTGGTATAGAATACGCGAAGCGGATCGCCGGAGGCAGTTTCGTGAGAACTTCTCGCGACCGGCGCTACCATGGACGTTCGCCGAAGTTCACGAACTTCGCTACGGGATCCCTTGAGGAACGAGGCCGCTGGTTTTGTGCTTTCTGCGCCTTTTCGTGGCCAAATCCCCTCTGCCTCGGCGCAGCCCCGCAGGAGCCAGGATCAATCGCAGCATCCCGCCCGCAGCCCGGCCTTCGCGTAGCGGACCGGCTTGGGCCGCTTCGGATTTGCCGGATTCATGAGATGCGAGTTGAAGAAATCGTATTTCTTCCGGCCGAGATAGGCGGGGCGGCAGTGCTGGTGCGTCTCCCTCACCCACTGCCATTCGACGCGCCCATCGAGGCATTCGACCGGTCGGTAGTAGGCCAGCAGATCGCGACCGCAGATCTGGCAGACGCCGCGGAACTGGACAGGATAGGCGGTCCGCTGGCCGGCCTGCACGGAATCCGCGAGGACGGGGGAAAGCATCGCCAGAGCAGCAAGTAGGGAGAGGCAGGTTTTCATGTCGTCGTGTCGGTGTTTGATAGAACGGCCATGTTCGTCTCAAATCAGATAATCATGGCAGATACGGAAATCATGGTTGATAAATTCCATTATTCCAGCAAATAATCGAATTTCTCCAAAAAATTAATGAGAGGATCGCCCACGCCCGCCCTTTTCCGTGGAAAAGGCCATGGACAGCGCCGGTGGGGAGGCTCCTCTGCGGGCGGCCCCTGATTTCCCCGCATTTTCCGTTTGTTTTTCCGCGTCTTCCGGGTATTACTGACACCCCTCGCTGTTGGACATGCCTCCCATGCCGACGGCACGATGGCACGGCTTGATAGCTCAGTTGGTAGAGCAGAGGATTGAAAAT
The DNA here is from genome assembly GCA_964435425.1 of uncultured Akkermansia sp. Taxonomy (GTDB): domain Bacteria; phylum Verrucomicrobiota; class Verrucomicrobiia; order Verrucomicrobiales; family DEV007; genus Arctic95D-9. Next base: position 6,869 of record CAYSZN010000174.1, read on the forward strand.
CCTTGTGTCCCCAGTTCGAATCTGGGTCGAGCCACCACCCCCGGCGGGATTTTCAGCCACCCTCGCGCGAAGGCGGTGGCCCGATCAGGGTCACATTCAGCGAGTCGGGATTGCCTGCCTCGTATTCCTCCCAGGTGAGCTGCCCGTCCCCATCGCGGTCCATGGCCTTGAAGGCGGCGGCGAACGCGGGATGCTGTGAGATATGGACAACGGCTTCGTCTTCCGAAAGAAAGCCGTCGCGGTTCAGGTCGAGGCTGTCGAACAGCCCGTCGTCGACCGGTTGACTGGGGCGCGCGGCGGCCCACTCCGGACGCGAGACCCGCTTGTCGTTGTCCAGATCGATCTCGGCGAGCCCC
>CAYSZN010000175.1:0-7196 GCA_964435425.1 uncultured Akkermansia sp.
GATCGCGTCGAGGAAGACCTCCTGCTCGCGGGCGCAGAGGCCGTCGTGGTCGGGCTCGTCGGCGCAGTCGAGGATCTCGTCGGGCTTCGCGAACTTCCCGTCCGCACCGAGTTCGGCGTGGTGGACCTTCAGCGCGGCGGCCTTGGAGTGCGCGTCGATGTTGTCGCTGGACGCCTCGCCCTCCTTCACGCCGGAGATGCTGACGCAGCCCTTCGGGCCGACGACATCCTTAACGAAGTAGGCGACCTCGCTCATCATCGGACCCCAGCCGGCCTCGTACCAGCCGACCGAGCCGTCCTCGAAGGTCACCTGGAGCTGGCCGTAGTTGTACATCCCCGGCACGAGCTCGTCGGTGAGACGTGCACCGATGGCGCTGACGCGGATCGGGTTCGAGCGGGTCATCTGGCACATCACGTCGACGTAGTGGACGCCGCAGTCGACGATGGGCGACATCGAGTTCATCAGCATGCGATGGGTGTGCCACATCTCGCCGGAGGACTGCTGGTTCAGGTTCATCCGCATCACGAGCGGCTTGCCGAGGGTGTGCGCCACCTCGATGAAGCGGGCCCATGTCGGATGGACGCGGAGGATGTAGCCGACGACGAGCTTGCGGTTCGCCGCTTTGGCTGCCTCGACGATCTCGCGCGCTTCCTCGACGGTTTCGGCGATGGGTTTCTCGAGAAAGACGTGGCAGCCTGCGGCGAAGGCCTTCTTGGTGTAGTCGGCGTGGGTGTCGGGGTAGGTGTTGATCGAGACCGCGTCCGGCTTCGTGGCGGCGAGGGCTTCCTCGTAGCTGGAGAACTGCGGATATTCGGCGCCGAGGGCGTCGAGGAGGTCGCGGCGCGAGGCTTCGCCGCGCGAGACGACGCCGACGATCTCGAAGCCGTCCATGGCGTGATAGGCCTTCGCATGGGATTTGCCCATATGGCCGCAGCCGACGACGAGGATTCTGACAGGGGAGGACATGATTGGAAATGGAGAGTGAGAAGGGATGAAGTCCGCAGGATTGGCGCGATTTCCCTTGAAGGCAAGGGATTTGCCAGGCGTGTTCGGGGTGCCCACAGGTACCCTCGAAGCGGTCGTGACGGAGAAGCTGGTGTCACCGTCTTCTTTCGCGAATCCGAGCGGCCAGCCAGACGACACCGAGCATCAAAAACACGGCGACACCGAATCCACGTGCCGCTCCATCCCCGAAGACGACGGTGCCGTTGAAGACCATGAAGGCGAGGAATCCCATCATGGCGAGATGGGGCCATTTCCATCGGCCGGTCGGGCGGGGTCTCCCGGTGGCGAACCATCGGATTGCCTCGGTCGCCCAGACGAGTCCGAAGAGGTAGTTCCACCACAGGCCCGCCCCGGAATCGAATCCAGTCAGCTCCCGGGTCTGCCGCGCGGTCTCCGCGAGGGCGGTGTCGTGGCTCCAACGGTAGTGCGTCGCGAAGGCGGCGAGCGCGTGGACGACATAGGCGGCCCAACCGGCGATCCACACTGGAAGGGCGGCCGGCAGCTCGCGCCCCCGGCAGCGCCCAGCCATCACGTAGGCCCACGCGGCGACGCAGAGCCAGATCGAGGCGACGACGGCGGGGTGGGCCTCGCGCATCGGGATGCCTACGCCGGACGGCTCGCCGGGATACCGGCGTCATCCGGTGCGCTTCCGTTCTCCGCGAGCATGGTGCGGCCGGAGGGCAGGGGCGCGAGGTCGGCGGGCGTCAGGGTGCCGGGGATGCGGCCCCCGTCGCGGCGCGAGAGGAGGCTCTCGACGATGCGGTTGGCGAGGTCGGCGTGGCCCGAGGGGAGCCTCAGCACGAGCTTGCGGGTGCCGACGAGGTCGTAGAGGACGACGTCCTCGCTGAGGAAACGGTGCTCCTGGGTGATCTCGAGACCGTCGAGGGCGAGGTCGGCGTGGTAGTGGCGCCACCAGCGGCGGCCGACGAAGTGGAGGTGGCCGGGACGGCTGGACTCGGCGACGATGCGCCCGAGGGTCATGGGGGTGAAGCCGGGGAAGCGCTTCACGCCGCCGACGAGCACGGTGGCGGACCATTCCGGATCGGCCTTGCGCCCGCCGAGGACGGTGCCGAGCGTCTGGTGCTCGGACGAGGTCAGTCCCGTGTAGAGGAGCTGCTCGTCGGCGCGCGAGACGAAGGAGGCCAGCTTGCGGAAGAGCAGCCAGGAGAAGGCCTTGCTGCGGCGGAAGAGCTTCGGGGTGAGATAGAGGCTGATGCCGAGGAAGGCGAGAAAGACGACGGCGGCGAGGATGGGGTTGATGCCCATGAGGACGAGGCCGCCGAGCACGGCGGCGTCCTCGGAGACGCTGGCGAGGACGTTGCTGACCGGCTCGGGCGAGGCGTTGATGGCGAGGCGGGTGCCGGACTTGAAGCCGTGGGCGACGAGGGTGGTGCCGCCGGCGAGGAGACCGACGACGACTTCGAAGGCGGGATCGGTGGGGCCGAGGGTCTGGATGGCGAGGAGGCCGCCGCCGACGGGGCGGATCAGGGTGTGGACGGAGTCCCAGAGCGAATCGACCCACGGCACCTTGTCGGAGAAGAACTCCATGCAGAAGAAGATCCCTGCGGCGGTGAGGACGAGAGGATCGCCGAGGACCATCAGCTCTGGATAGGTCGAGGAGACATCGACCCAGCCCTGGTTGATGGCCAGGCCGGTGACGAGGACGACCAGATAGAGGTTCAGGCCCGCGAGGGTGGCGAATCCGAGGGCGACGCAGAGGGTTTCGAGCGTTTCCATGATGGCAGAGAGGATAGGATCGAAGGGAAGACGGAGGACCCGGTCCGGGAACGGGGCCATTTCATCACGAGACGGTGTCTCTTTCGACTACAAACGTTCCTGGAGTTTGTAATCATAGGATGGAAAGTGGCAAAATCGCGGCTTCGGCGTAGCGGATCGCGCGAGCGTTCCGCCGATGACGTAGGGAAATCCGAAGCTCGAAATCCGAAATCCGAACCTTCCGTTGGCTGGCCTCCGGCGACCGCTGATCTTCGCTGATTTCCGCTGATCTTTTTGGGCTTTGAAAAATCGGCGAGGATCAGCGCCAATCAGCGGTCCAGCGAAGCGCTTCGGATTTCGAGCTTCGGATTTCGGAATTTCGTCTTATCCGTCCGCGAGCTCGTGCCCGAGAATGCTGAGGGCGTAGATGGCGGCGGTCTCGCTGCGGAGGACGATGGAGCCGAGGGAGAGCGGGGCGAAGCCATGCGAGAGGGCGGTCGCGATCTCCGCCGGGGTGAAGTCGCCTTCGGGTCCGATCATCACGGTGGCGGCGGTGGGGCGGGCGTCTCCTGCGTCCTCCGCGAGAGCCGCGAGGATGGCCTTGAGGGGACGGGAGCCGGGGCCGATCGCGGCGACGAGGCGGAGGGGATCGCGGACCTGCCGGGCGAAGGCCTCGACCTTCATCGGGGCGGCGACTTCGGGGATCCAGTTCTGTCCGCACTGCTTGCAGGCCTCGATGGCGACGCGCTGCCACTTCTGGCGCTTCCTTTCGAGATCCTCGCCGTCGAGCTGGACGACGGTGCGCTCCGAGAGCAGGGGCACAAGGCGCGAGGCGCCGAGCTCGGTCGCCTTCTGGATGATGAGGTCCATGTTCTTCCCCTTCGGTACGGCTTGGCCGAGGGTGATTGCGGCGCGGGGGCGGGGAGTGGTGTCCAGCCGTGTCGCGGTCAGCCTCACGGCGCCTTTCGCGGCCTCCGCGATTTCGGCCTCGGCTTCGGAGCCTGCTCCGTCGAAGACGATGACGCGGTCGCCCTCGCGGCAGCGCATCACGTCGAGACAGTGGTGCGCCTCCTCGTCTTCGAGGACGAGATGTTCGGGATTCCAGCGTTCGGCGGGGATGTAAAATCGGTGCTTGGCCATGGCGAAAGTCGGATTTAGGTAGAGCAAGAGGCCTCCGCCTGCCACTCTTACCTTTCCACCTTCCACCGCGCAAAGCGCGCCGCCATGCCCCGCGAAATTCCTTCCCCCGACCTGCCGCCAATGGACCGCCTCCGCCGCATCATGCACGCGCTGCGGTCGCCGGGAGGATGCCCTTGGGATGCGGAGCAGACGCACGAGAGCCTCGTCCGCCATCTGCTCGAGGAGGCCTACGAGGTCGCGGCGGCGGTGCGCTCGGGCGACCGGGACGAGCTCGTCGACGAGCTGGGCGACCTCCTCCTCCAGCCGGTCTTCCATGCCGAGATCGCCTCCGAGACGGGACGCTTCGATCTCGACGATGTCGCCAGGGCCATCTGCGAGAAGCTCGTCCGGCGCCATCCCCATGTCTTCGGCGAGGCCGTCGCAGACACGTCCGGGGAGGTGCTGACGCAGTGGGAGGCGATCAAGGCCGGGGAAAAGGCGGGATCGGACCCTGTTGGGTCGGCGACCGGAGAGGGTTACCTCCTGAAGAAGGCGAACGAGGGCCAGCCCGCGCTGCTCGCGGCGGCGAAGCTGCAGCGGAAGGCGGCCTCGGTCGGCTTTGATTGGCCCGAGCTGGCCCCGGTGATTGGAAAGGTGCGGGAGGAGACCGACGAGGTGGAGCAGGCTCTCGCCTCGGACCCGGCGGTGGTCGCGGAGGAGATCGGGGACCTCCTCTTCGCGGTCGTGAACCTCGCCCGCAAGGCGGGGCACGAGGCCGAGGTGCTCCTCGACGCGGCCAACCGGAAGTTCGTGCGGCGCTTTCAGACGGTCGAGGACGAGCTGCGCCGGCGGGGCATCCCGCTTCAGGACGCGGGGCTGGCGGAGATGGACGCCGCCTGGGAGCGGGTCAAGGCCGCCGAGGAAAAGGGCTGAACCCGCGTGCCGGAGCCGTCTTTTCATTTTCGTTCCGCTCAAATCGCGCGTAGGTTTGGAGGGTCGTCGCCAGCAGGCTCGCGCCACTTTCCGCGTGACAAGCCTCCGAAGCGGACGAAAGCTCTCCGTTCACACCCACGGATGAAACCGGGAACGATGAAATTCTTCTTTTTGGCGGCCTGCGGCCTCCTCGTCGGCTGCGCGGCGACCGCCTCCGGTCCGGTCGCGATTACGAAAGTGAACCCCTACCATCTCTACGAGGCCAAGATCGTGAAGACGGAGGACCGGATGATCGAATTCGAGCAGCGCCGCCATCTCCACGGGGCGGTCGATTCGGCAGAGCAGCGCGAGCTCTTCGGGAACTACTTCACCATCTTCTGGAAGACGGAGACCCGCGCCCCCGTCACCGTCCGCCTCGAGTACCGCCAGGGATCGACCGGCCTGCGCACGCATGTGCAGGAGACCTTCGTGGAGAAGCCGAAGCGCAGCAACACGACGAAATTCCAGGTCGCCGGAGCGGACTACCATGGGAATGGAAAAGTCACCCAGTGGAAGGCCTCCATTGTCGAGAACGGGACCGTCGTCGCCGAATACAAGTCCTATCTCTGGCAGTGAACCGATTTTGACGTAGATCGCATGAGCGTTCAGACTGAAATCACCCCACAAGCCCTCGTCGGCCCTAGCCGGCCGGAGCAGGGATCCCGAGAGCAGTCCGGGGCGCAGCGGAATGGCTGCGGGGGCAAACCCATGGTCCCGTGAACCCAGAGGAATCCATTCGAGTCGGCTGCCTGGGCTCGGTTGCCTGGGTCCGGGTGAGCGGGCCGGCGAACCACGAGAACGCCGCCTGCATCAAGGAATTCCTCGCAGGGCGCTTCGAGCGGGGATGGCGCCGCTTTGTGATCGACCTCGCCGGCTGCCGGGGGATCGACTCGACCTTCATCGGGATGCTCTACCGGCTCGCCATGAAAGTCACGGCCGCGGACCCCGATGGGACCGTGGACGTGATCAATCCCGGCGAGCGCAACGCGAACTCCATCCGCAAGCTCGGACTCGACGACCACATCCGCCTCGACCTGAGCGGCGAGCGCTGGCAGCGCGAGCGCGAGCTCGTCGACGAGAACCTTCTCAAGCCATCCTGCGGCACGCCCCTCGATCGGGTCGAGCACGCCGAGTTCGTCCTCCAGGCCCACGAGGCCCTCCTCGCCGCGAACGAGGAGAACCGGAGCCGCTTCTGTGACGTGGTCGAGTTCCTGCGGCAGGAGCTGGAGGCGCAGACGGCGGACAAGTGAGTCCCCGCGCTTCCAGCACGCCATGGAACACATCGTCTACTCCATCCTCCTAGCGGTCGCCGCCGCCGTCGGTGCCTGGATGTGGGCGGGCCGCCGCCATGCCATCGACGGGCTCGAGCGCCTCGCCCGCGAGAGGGACGCCATCGAAGTCGAGGAGCGCCGCATGTTCGACTTCCTCCACGGGCTCGGCGAGAAGCTCCAGGCCGACCATTCCCCGGCGAACATGCACCGCTACATCGTCGAGGGGGTCGCCGAAGTCGTCGGCGGAGAGGCTGGCGTGCTCTACCTCGTCGATCCGGAGACGAACCGCCTCGTCCCGGCCTGCCAGTCCGCCGCGACTGCGCCCGTCCTCCCCGCGCCTGTGGAGGTTCTCGCGGAGAAGGACGCGGGCGAGGCGGAGAGCAGCTACCGCAGCTACATCCGCCTGTCCCTGCTGCTGCCGGGCGAGAGCTTCGTCGGCCGGGTGCTCCGCGGGGGGCGGCTCGTCCATGCCCCAAATCTTGCGATCGAGCCCGAATTCGCCTCCGGAGGCGCCGATCCGCGCTTCCACGAAGGGGTCGCCGCTCTCGCCATCCCGCTCGTCTACGCGCACAAGGCCGTCGGTGCCCTTGTCGTCACGCGGCGCGAGGGCGGTCCCTTCAGCCGGAACGACGAGGAGGTCTTCGCCAGCATCGCCGAGCAGAGCTCCTTCGCCCTCGGCAGCGCCATCCTCCATGTCGAGGCGGCGGAGAAGCGGCGCTTCGAGCGCGAGCTGACCCAGGCCAGCGAGATCCAGCGAGTGCTCCTGCCGCGTTCCGCACCGGCCTTGACGGACTACGAGATCGCCGCGGAGTACAAGGCCGCCCGCCACGTCAGCGGCGACTACTACGACTATGTGATGGTCGACGAGGACCGCTACGGCATCGCCATCGGCGACGTCTGCGGCAAGGGCATCGCCGCCTCGCTCATCATGGCCATGTGCCGGTCGAACCTGCGCGGCCGCGCCCCAGAGAACCTCTCGCCCGCCGCCGTGCTGCATTCGGTGAACCACTCCATCTTCCCCGACATTCGCGAGGACATGTTCGTGAGCCTGCTCTACCTCATCCTCGAGCGCGGGTCGAACGAGGTCACGCTCGCCCGCGCGGGGCACGAGCC